>JACMLI010000227.1 GCA_014379705.1 Gemmatimonadaceae bacterium | reverse complement strand
GAGGGCCGCCACGCGCAGGTCGCGCTGACGGCGCACCTCGCCGGCGCTCAGCGTCGGGCGCAGGAGGACGTCGGCCATGAGGTCGAGTGCGGGGCCGAGTGAGCGCACGGGCACCTTGAGGCCCACGGTGAAGCCGTCCCACGAGGCGTTGGTGACAAGCGTCGCGCCGAGGTAGGCGAGCTCGGACTGGAGGGCAGCGGCGTCGCGTGAGCCAGCGCCTTCGTCGAGCATGCCGGAGGTGAAGGTGGCGAGGCCGGGGGCGTCGCCATCCAGGAGGGAGCCACCGTGGATCGTGGCGATGACCTGTACGAGGGGGAGTTCGTGGTCTTCGACGATGCGCAGCCCGATCCCGTTAGGCAGCGCGGACGTCGCGACGGCGGGGACGATGAGCGGGGCGGGCTTGCCGAGCGTCGGGGGTTTCGTTGGGTCGTAGCGAACCCGGGTCTGCGCGCTCGCAAGCGTCGGCGCGAGGGCGAGCGCGAGGGCGAGCGTGCGCAGTAACGTCTGATGAAGGGAACGACGCGGGGCTCCGGCCTTCGCCGGAGCGACGACTACCGTGGAACGATTCGAGGCTTCGGCTTTCGCGGGAGCGACGACTACCGTGGAACGATTCGAGGCTCCGGTTTTCGCGGGAGCGACGACTACCGTGGAACGACTCGAGGCTCCGGCTTTCGCCGGAGCGACCGTGGCGGGCGTCATTGCACGGCCTCCCGGGTAGCGGCGAGGTCCTTCTTCCCCGTAGGCACGATGCTCAGCATCACGCGCGGGCCGCGAAGGTACTGGCTGACGATACGCTTGATATCGCCGGCCGAGACCGCACGGATGCGATCGAGCTCGGCCTGGAAGCCATCGGGCTTGCCCGTGAAGTAGTAGTAGTTGTTGAGCTGCTCCGACTTGGAGTTCACCGACTCCAGCCGATTGAGGAAACGGGCCTCGAAGGCGTTCTTCGCCTGTTCGAGTTCCCGCGCCGTCGGGCCCTCGGCCGCGAGCCTCGCGATCTGCGTGTCGATCGCGCGCTTCACTTCGTTGAGGTTCTTGCCAGGCCGCGCGGTCGCGAGGAGGGCGAAGTCACCATCCATCTTCTTCGATGCATTGAAGGCACTCACGTTGGTTGCGAGTTCCTGCTCGTACACGAGCCCCTGCGTGAGGCGCGCGTTGCGGGCGCCGGTGAGGAGGTACGCCGTGAGCTCGAGCGCGGGGTCGTCCTTGTCGAACGCCTTCACCGTGTGCCAGTTCATGTAGACGCGCGGGAGCTGCACGCGATCCTCGGCGACGATGACCGTATCGCGCAGCGTGAACGGTGCCGGAGTGGCACGCGTGATGGTGGGGCCGCGCGGGATGTCGCTGAACATTCGCCGCACCATGCGACGCACGGAGTCTGACTTCACCGCGCCAGCGACGACGATGACCGCGTTGTTCGGCGCGTAGTACGTGCGGAAGAAGCCCTTGACGTCGTCGAGCGAGGCTGCGGAGAGGTCGGCCATCGACCCGATCACCGACCAGGAGTACGGATGCCCGGCGGGGTACAGCGCCGGCGCAATGAGGTCCTCGCTGATGCCGTACGGCTGGTTCTCGACGCCCTGTCGCCGCTCGTTCTTCACGATGTCTCGCTGCGCATCGAGCTTGGCCTTGTCCATCGTCGGCAGCAGGTAGCCCTGACGATCGGCCTCGAGCCACATCATGAGGGGGAGCGAATTGCTGGGCCCCCACTCGTAGTACGCAGTGCGGTCCTCGTTGGTCGTGCCGTTGTTGCTGGCGCCAGCGGCTTCGAGGCGGGTATCGAACTCGGGGTAGGGGGCATGCTGCGACCCCATGAACATCACGTGCTCGAAGAGGTGCGCGAACCCGGTGCGGCCGACCTTCTCGTCCCCCGAGCCCACGAGGTACCACACGTTGGTGGAGACCGTTGGGACGGAGTGGTCCTCGTGGACAATGAGGGTGAGGCCGTTGGGCAGGGTATCGACGGTCGCGGGGACTCTCAAGCGAACGCCCTGTGCCGTCAGCGCCATTGGAGCGGCGAGTACTAACGAGAGGAGGAGGCGCATTCTACTAACCACAGATGGCAGATGGCAGAAAAGGATCAGCATTCGATTCGGGCTTGAAGAATACACCTGAACCACTGATGTCCCGCTGCTCTCGATGGCTCTCCCAGCGACGGTGCGCACGCTGCTTTCGCAGCTGATACGGCAAGGGTTCGACCCGCCTGCCCGCCTGCCCGCCTGCCCGCCTGCCCGTCCAGCGCCCACTGGCCAGCGTTCGCGCGTCGTCGCACGTTGGGGCGAATATGGCCCAGTTACTGAATAATCCATGACTTTCAGCCCCATCGACGGCTCCTCGGCGGCCCGAGCCCGCACGCGGCCGCGCCCGCCACGAGACGCGCGGGCCACCATTTCCCGCTTTTCCTTCCATGCCCACCTCTGGCTGGGCGTGGTGTCCACGATCGCGCTTCTGGTCATCGGCGTCACCGGCATCCTGCTCAACCACAAGCGGCCGCTCGGCTTGATGCCGGACGTGCCCAATGAGCCGACCGCGCCGTTCATCGCGTCGCTTTCACTGGCGCAGGTGGCCGATATCGCACTCGCCGAGGTCGCGGGAGCGGGGACCGAACCGGCGAACCCGGTCACCGCGATCGATCGGATGGATGTGCGCCCGCGCGACGGCCTCGTGAAGGTGCGCATGCGTGACGCGTCGTCGACGGAGGTCACGGTCGACCTGGGGACGGGAAAGGTCCTGCATGTGGGACCGCGGGGGGACGTGTTCCTCGAAAAGCTCCACTCGGGGGAAGTCTTTGGAGGGCCGTACATCCTGTTGAGCGACTTTGCGGCGGTCGCGCTCGTTATCACGCTGATCTCGGGCTACTGGCTCTGGCTGGCTCCCAAGCTCCGCCGTCCGGCAGGCAGCGAGGAGGGCGTATGACGCCGGGACTCGCGATGATGCTCGTGGGCGTGTTGGTGGTTCCGGCCGTGCTCCTGTGGGGAGGCCACAAACTCCGCCGGCGCTCTCCGGCCTGGCGAGGGACATTCTGGGGGGCGGTCGTGGGTCACCTCGTGGCGATCGTGGTAGGGAGCGTCGCGGCCATGATGCCCGCCGCCGAGTGGTCCGATGGGGATACGTGGCGCGGCCTGGCGGGCTTCTGGTCGTTTACCCTTGCTCCGCTCGGCGGCGCTGCGATCGGTTGGATGTCGCGTCGCAACACCTGACGTCACGCGGCCTGGTCGCGCATACTGGCACTTCCGACAGCCCAACGCCCTCCCCGCCCGAGACGTGGAACTCCCCCTCACTCCTCTCGAGTTCGCCCGTCGATCGCGGCGACTGTACCCGGATCGCGAGGCCGTTGTCGACGGGGACCTGCGCTTCACCTACGCACAGTTCCTCGACCGCTGTGATCGATGGGCTTCCGCGCTGCAGGCGTTGGGGGTAAAGCGAGGGGAGCGCGTCGCCTACATCGCGCCCAATACGCACTCGCACCTCGAGGGATACTACGGCGTGCCGATGGCTGGCGCGGTGATCGTGCCAATCAACTATCGCCTCACGCCGGACGACTTCACCTACCTGATCACGCACAGTGGCTCGGCGGTGGTGTGCGCGCACAGCGATTACCTCGATGCGGTCGATTCGATCCGGGGCCACCTGCCGCACGTGAAGCACTTCGTGGCGCTCGAGGGCGGAGCAGGGCGCGCGGGGTGGTACGACTACGAGGCCTTGCTGGATGAGGCAAACACAGACTATTCGAAGCAGACCCTCGACGAGCGCGACCTCCTCGCCATCAATTACACGAGCGGGACGACGTCGCGGCAGAAGGGCGTGATGATCACGCATCGCAACGCGTACATCAACGTCGTGGGCACGCTCATCCACCATCACATGACGTGCGAGGAGCGCTACGTCTGGACGCTCCCGATGTTCCACGCGAACGGATGGACGTTCACCTGGATCGTCACGGCGGTCGGCGGCACGCACATCTGCGTCCGACGCGTGGATCCGGCGCGGGTGTTCGTGGTGATCACGAGGGAGCGGGGCACGATGCTGTGCGCCGCGCCGACGGTACTGATCGGCATTGCAAATGCTCCGGACGAGGTGAAGCGCGGGGCCCCGCGCGGTGTCCGTGTCCTCACAGCGGGAGCGCCCCCCGCCGCGGCGACGATCGAGCGCATCGAGGGGGAACTGGGGTGGGAGCTCACCCAGGTCTATGGCCTCACGGAGACAGCGCCGTTCATCACGATCTGCGAACCCCGCGCCGAGCACTCGGCGTTAGGCGCGCGGGATCGGGCGGTGATCAAGGCGCGCCAGGGGGTGGAGCTCATCACGTCGGGGGAGTTGCGCGTGGTGGACGAGGAGGGACGCGAGGTCCCGGCCGATGGGCACACCCTCGGCGAGATCGTGGTGCAGGGAAACGTGGTGATGGCCGGGTACTTCAACGATCCCGAGGCAACCGCCAAGGCGATCCGCAACGGCTGGTTCCATTCCGGTGACGCGGCGGTGGTGCATCCCGATGGGTATGTCGAGATCCGCGACCGCCTGAAGGACGTGATCATCAGTGGCGGCGAAAACATCTCGAGCGTCGAGGTCGAGGGTGCGATGCTGCGGCATCCCTCGGTGCAGGAGGTCGCGATCGTCGGGATGCCTGACGAGAAGTGGGGCGAGGCGCCGCACGCGTTCGTCGTGCTCCGTCCCGGCACCACGGCGACGGAAGCCGAGCTTCGGGAGTTCGTCCGCAACGTGCTCGCCCACTTCAAGTGCCCGAAGACGGTGCGCTTCGTGGATGAGCTGCCGAAGACGGCGACGGGGAAGATCCAGAAGTACGTGTTGCGGGGGGGACGGCCGGGGATTGCGGCGCAGTAGAGGCGTTCGCGGCGAGGCGGGCCAGGACGGGGCGATTCGCGCGCTCACGCGCCGTACCACAGGGGTGCCGACGCGCCGAACCGGCACGCGGATGCCTCGCGCGAGCGGGCCCCAACTACGCCTTGCGAGCGACGTGCCGCGCTCGCACCTCACGCACTTTACTCGAAGCGGCGTTGACGTACGCGACGTCACCGACACGCGGCGCACGCCGCCCTAGTGTGCGAAACCCGGACCTCGTGAGTGATTCGCATGCGTGCATGTCGCCTGATCGTTGTCGCAGCCGTACTCGTCGGCTGCAATGAAACGCGGACCCTCGGCCCAGGTCCTCGTTCGGACTCTCCTTCCGCGGCGCTCGCGATGCAGGCGGCCGCGCCACCGGGGGCTTCGGTTGGCGTCACGGTGCAGGTGTTGCCCGCGATGGCGACGCCGCCGTTCGATGTCGCGCGGACGCTCTTCGTGCCACCGGGGTTTACCGTCGAGGTGGCCGCGCGCGTGCCGAATGCGCGGTTCCTGCTGCAACTGCCGAAGAAGGAGTTCCTTGTATCGAGCCCGAACAACGGCACCATCACGCTGGTCCGGCCGCGCACGAACAACACGCCCCTCACCTACACGTTCGCGTCGGGGCTCCGGAAGCCGCATGACATGGTACTCGCAACGATCAATGGGACGCGGTACCTCTATGTGGCCGAGTCGCACCAGGTGAGCCGCGCGGTCTATGGGCCCGGGGACAACGCGATGCGGGCGCGCACCGTCGTCGTGGCCAACCTGCCGGATGCCGGTGGGCATCCGCTCAAGAACATCGCGATCGATCCGTCCGGGAAGCTGTATGTCTCCATCGCGTCGTCTTGCAACGCCTGTGCCAGCGACGCGACGAGCAACCCGGTGCGTGGCGCCATCTATCGATACAATGCCAATGGCACGGGCGGGGTGCTGTTCGCCCGCGGACTGCGCAACGCCGAGGGACTGGCGTTCCTCCCGAACACGAGCACGCTGTGGGTGGTGGTGAACAATCGCGACCAGATCCCGTATCCGGTCAACGACGTGAGCGGCAACTACGGGCGCGTCTTCAGCGGGTTCGTGGATGACCACCCCCCAGAAGAGTTCACGAGCGTGGTGCAGGGCGGCAACTACGGCTGGCCGTTCTGCAATCCCAACCCGACCACCGCCAACGGGATGGACGACATGCCGTTCGACGTGGACTACGACAACCGGGGCGCCGGGATGAACTGCGCGACGATGACTCGGATCAGCAAGGGCATCCAGGCGCACTCCGCGCCGTTAGGCATGCTCTTCCTGCAGCCGACCGCATTCCCCACGGCGTATCGCGCGGGAGTCGCCATCGCGCTGCACGGCTCCTGGAACCGCACCGTGCGCACGGGCTACAAGGTGATCCACTTCTCCTGGGACGCCCTCGCGCAACGACCAACGACACAGATCGACCTCGTGACGGGCTGGCTGACAACCGGCGGCACGGTGTGGGGGAGGCCGGTGGATGTCGCGATGGCGGGGGATGGTGGGCTGCTGATCTCGGATGACCAGAGTGGCACGGTGTACAAGTTGCGGGGACCGTCGGGCGGGTAGCGGAGGACGCGCGAGCGTACCGGCGTATGGAGCGGGCGAGCGACTGTCGACTCTAGAGGGAAAGCTGTTGGTCGACCGATGGGGCTGTACGCTCGCGACGGTAGGGTGTGAACACGCGACCGGCGGGGACGACCTCCACGTTCATCGTTGCGGGGACGAAGGCGCGGAGGTGGGTGGAAGACATCACCTGCCAGTGGGCGTCCGAGAGAGTACCTGAGACGCGGATCGCCAGCACGCAATCGGAGGGGGCGGCAGCGACGAGCGTGCGGATCGCGGCGTCGAGTGCGTCGGGCGCGAGCGCGTCTGCGGAGAGTTCGTCGCGCCGCATCGGCCTGGCGGGAAGGGCACGGAACTCCCAGCGTGGCCTGGCGCCGGATTCAACTGGCAATTGGACCATCATGTACCCCTTCACCTCGCCGATCTCCGCAAGTGCGGTGCGCTCGATCGAGCCGGGATACAGTACGGGGACACGAAGTGCGCGGCCGGCGAGGTCGGTGGTCAGTACCTGATGCCGGTGGATGTGGCCCGTGAGAACCGCGGCGAACCCCGGCGGGAAGTCGGAGTGGCGCACCACGTCATCGGCGGTCGTGAAGCGATAGTCGGAAGGGCCGACTGTCGCGCCCTCGACGCAGTGGTGCATGCAGAGCAGGCGATGCGTCGCTGTTGCCGCGTTCCATTCGCTCGCGTCCAGCAGCTCCGGGAATCGATGCCGCACGTCGTGGCGCTCGTAGGGAAACCCGGCGAGCGCAATCGTGTGGTCGCGCACATGCACGGTGAAGGTGCGCGGGCGATCGAAGATGTGGATGCGCGGGTGCGCGGCGAAGCGCACGTGCGGGAGACGCGAACGCTCATGGTTTCCAGGCACGATGAACACGGGAACGCCGCGCTCCGCGATGCGTCGAAGGGGCTCGAACGCCTGGTACGCGAGCGTCGGCACCACGGTCGGGCGATCGAAGACGTCCCCCGCATGCACCACGAGATCCACCTCGCCCGCCAATGCGGGAGCGAGTGCGAGGGCGTAGTTGGCGAGGAAGTCGTGACCGCGCCGGCGGCGCTCGACACGCGGGCGGGACGGGAGGTCTATCCCCAAGTGTGAGTCGGCCAGCAGCAGGATCCTGATCGCATCCGGCATCGACCTACGCTATCACACCCGCGGTCTCCTCGGCAACGCAGACGGTCGCGCGCGTCGTGAAAGACTATCGCGGTTCCTTACGGAACTTGAGGTGCTCGACGTGGATCCGCTGCACCACCGACGGCATTCCCCACTCCCCGGCGACCGGCGGATCGGTTCGCCACCACATCGCGGCCGTCGTGTCGGGAACGCGAATGAAAGGTGAGACCTCACGAAACGTGGTGTAGCCCTCGAATCGTCGGGGACCAACATGGCCCGTGACGCGGAGGCGGAAGTCGACGCGCTTGAGCGCGCTCGTGGCCGAGTCGAGGATAGCCTCCCCTTCCCAGTCAGGCGTCGAGACATTGGCGGCGGGAACAAAGAGCAAACGGACCTGACGTGCGGACGCGTCCCCGCCGACGGATGCACGTGAGGCGCAGTGGTAGTCCCAGAATGCCGAATCGCCGAGGGTGGCGAGAAAGAGAATGGCGACGGAGAAGCCGAGTCGCGACTCGAGGACGACCTCGCCGCGACGATACCTCTCGCCCCACGCGCCGGAATGCGTCTTCTCCCGCTCCATCCGCGCCCGGGCGCGCTGGGTGCCCGGCGATTGCACGGTGTGCCGCAATACGGTGACGTCGAACGGATACGCCTTCGTGAATGTCGCGTACCGCTCGGCGCTCTCGCGCAGTTGCTCGAGGGCCCAGGCTTCGAGCGCGCCATCGTTCGGCGTGATCCCGTCGCACGCGCTCGAGGCCCGTGTGCGCATCGCCGGAAGGGCGAATGGAATACGCTGGAGGAGAACCTCATGCGCCGTTGCTTCCGCCGGGACGATGACGTCGCGAAAGGTGTAGCCGATCTGGCGGACGCGGAGCTCGACCTCGCCGGGCCGATCCAGGCGGAGGCGAGCCACGCCATCCGACGACGTGAAGCGTCGCTCGCCGGTGCGGAGCACGATGACCTCCGCGTTAGGCAGGAAGAGCCCTCCGGGGTCGGTCCGCACCGTGACCGCCAGGTCGCGCTCCTGACCCTCGGCCGGCCCGGCACCGGCCAGCATCGATGCCAGGCCCCATCCCAACAGGCAGCGCACCATCCCACGCATCGCCAGTCACTCCCCTCGTGTGCAGCGGACTACGATACGTGCGGATAGGCGGCGGGAGAAGGCGCTCACCCCGGGCGCCGCCTACCTCGGGATCGGCACCTCGGTCATCCGCTGTACCGTCCCGTCGGAAAGCGGCACCTCGCCGTAGACCATGTACGGGTCGTCCATGAGCAGGTACCACGACGCCACGAGCGACTTGTCGCCGCGCTTGCGCTCGTCGACCTTGCGGGCGCGCTGCGGCTTTCCCTCCACCATCACCGTAGTGTCGGCGAGCACGACGAAGACGCGCCGCTCGCTGCTCGTCATGTTCGGGGCCCACAACGGGGCTACCAGCACGGTCCCGGTCTTGAGCCCGGCCGCCACGGGAACGAGGTCCGAGGCGCCCATCATGAAGCCGGGCGCGTCGAGCTCCACGTTCACGTCCTGCACCGGAGCGGTAGGTCCGGGGCGCCTGATGCCGGTGACCTTCTTCCCATCGATCTTGAGCTGCACATAGACGCCGGTGTTGGACGACGCCACATAGCCCAGGGGTGCGAGGGTGACGAGGTCGAAGGTCTGGAAGAGCCGCTGCAGTGGCCGCCCGGGGTTCGAGGCCACCGGTCGTCCGGTCGTGATCCACCGCATCACGCGCCGCCCCGCCGAGTCGCCGAGCGTAAGTTCGTTGTCCCACTCGGCGGTTTGCACGCCCTGGCCGTTGTAGATCCGAACGCGCGCCGCGTGCGGCTTGAAGAACGATGCGTCGAGCTGAGGCGAGCCGACTTCAATGAAGATGGTGTCGGCCTGCGCGCGCGGCGCCTGCACGGGAAGCAGGAGCGCGGCGATCGTGCAGATGACGGGAGCGATCATGGCCTGGGCAGGGTGAATGATGCCCCAAGGTGCACGCTCACCGCCGTCGTGACACCTGCGCTGTGACTTGACGTCCGTAGCAGTGACGGGCTCGCGTCTCGCGCTGGTGACGGGACACGCCTCAGTCCTCCGCTGGGGCGTCGCCGAGGGCGGCACGAAAGACATCCTGCATCCGCACGTCGAGACCTGCCGACGCCTCATCGGCCCTGAATGACACGATATCGCGTATGACCTCAGGCGACTCCGCTGTCGCTGGCCATCGTTCGACGCACCGCGCCTCGATGTCCACGATCCAGTACTCGGGCACACCGCGTCGCTGGTATTCGCGTCGCTTGGTGAATCGGTCCCACCGCTTCGTGGAGGGCGCCAGCACCTCGATTGCGAGCAGCAACCGTCCGACGTCCTCAAAGCGCCCGGGAGGACGTCCGTTCACCTTCGGCATCACCAGGATGTCTGGCTGCACCTCGGTGCGAGGGGACCATGTGACAGCGGCGGGGGCGAATAGCAGGCAGTAGCCCTGTGCATCGCACCAGGGCTTCAGCACGTAGACCAGCTCACCAATCACCAACTGGTGCGGGAACGACGGTGCAGGTGTCACGTGCAACTCGCCGTCGATGATCTCATACCGCTGACCATCGTCGGGAAGCGCGTGGAGCTGGTCCACCGTCCAGTAATCGGGCATTTCAACGGGCACGGACACAGCGTACGCTCGGCGACGAGGTTTGAGCAAGAGTCCATGTCCAACGATGCCGAGCGGGACGGAAAGCAGTGTCATCATCCCGTCCCCGGTTCCATCGTTTCATTGCCGCGCGAGGACTCTCCGCGCCCTGCGACAGCGGCGAGCATGGCGTCTACCCGTGCCTTCACTGCCTCGCGCATGGATGGCGGCGCGAGCACCTCGGCCTCGGCGCCGTACTGCAGCACGTGTCGCAGGCCCCACTCGATGTCGGCCAGCGGGTGGTCGATCACGAGCGATCCGTCGGCCGCGAGCTCGCGGCCCTCGCGCTCGGCGACCCAGCGCGCCACCTGGGGACTGTACCGCACGCGCATCACCGCGTGCTGGTCCTCCTTCATGAGGGCCCGATGGGCGCCGAGGAGGCTGTCGAGCTCGATGCCGTCGTCGCGGCTGAACGTGTCGGGCGTCGCGTCGAGCGATTGAATGCGGTCGAGACGGAAGGTGCGCACGTCCCGGGCGACCTCGCACCAGGCCACGATGTACAGCATGCCGTTGGAGTGCACGAGCCCATACGGGTGGATCGTGCGCTCGCTCGAGGCAGAGCTGCCGGAGCGGCGATAGGAGAGTCGCAGCTTGTGGCGCGCGGCGATGCTCGTGCGCAGGACGTCGAGCGCAGGGGCGGGCGCGTCCTCGGCGATGGCGAGGTCGGGAAGAAGGCCTGGCATGGGGTCGTTAGGCAGCTTTGTGATCACCTTCCGAAGGCGCTCGCGCGCGGCGGCGACCGGCGCGCGTTCATCTGGCGGGCGGCGCGACTGCAGCACGGCGAGGCCCAGCTCGAGGGCGCAAAGTTCCGCGACCGTGAGGCGCATCGGGCGGCGGAAGTGATTGGTGTCGGCGGAAACGCGGTCGGCCTCGAGGTAGAGGCGCACGCCCTCGACGAAGCCGCCGGGAACGTCGTAGCGATCCCCCAGGGCGAAGAGGTCGCGTCGCAGCGTATCGACATCGGTGTCGAGCGCCTCGGCGAGGCGCGAAAGTCGTTCGGGGCGGTCGCCGGAGATGCGGGGTATCGCGTGCAGGATGCGAGACAGCTGACCCGCGGCCGTTGCGGAGTTCCAGGTGTCGTCAGGCAGGACAGCAGTCGCCGATTGCTTTGAAGCTTCAGCCGGGTGCGCGGGGCGATCGTACAATGCGCGCGTCGCGCGGAGTACCGCAGCAAGCGCGTCGATCACGGGGGCTGGTGAGTGTGGCATGACCGAGCCGGCGAACGACAGCACCCATCGCACGAACGCATCCGGGCGCCGCACCGCAAAGCGACGCTGCGTCGGCTGGCCATCGACCCGGTCTCCCAGGGTGCGCGCCGCCATCGCCGGCCCCGAGTCGTCGCGGAACTCCACGATCGCCACCAGCGCCTCGGCGTCACCGAGCTCCCAGGCGTGGCGCGAGCGGGCGAGCTCGCGAATGTCGAACGTGCGCGGGACGACGAAGTCCGGGCCCTTCACGCTGTCGTTAGGGAGTGCGGCGTCGTCGATGCGGCTGAGGCGGAAGTTGCGACGGGCGCCGCGCTGGCGGTCGTGGCCCGCGAGGTACCAGTGCCCGTTCACGAAGAAGAGTCCGTACGGCTCGACGTCGCGCGACTCGACCGAGCCGGTGGCCATCGTGCGATAGGTGAACGTCGCGACCTTGCGGCGCTGCACCGCGTCGCCGAGGCGGTTGAACGTGGCGATGTCGGGGCGCGCGCGCACGGGCATGCGGCGCGGCACGTCATCGGGGAGCGAGGCGGCACCGACCGGCAAGTCCACAGCGAGCTTGCGCAACGCTCCCGACGCGGCCATCACGAGCAAGGGGTCACCCAACGTGCGCAACGTGGTGGCTCCCTCGACCACCGCCTGCAGCTCGTCGGCGGTGAAGCTCAGCGTGGCGAGTGCATGGTAGCCCCACTTGTCGACCTTGCGTGGGCCGGTGTTGCGCCCCGGCATGGCGAGGCAGAGGTACGGGAGGTAGAAGTCGTTCGGCTTGAGCTGGTAGAGCGATTCGACGCCATCGTCGTCCTTCACGCTCTGGAGGGGGAAGCCGAGCTGGCGCAGCTCATCCTTGTCCCGCTCGAAGGTGCGCTTGAGCGAGTCGATGGCCCTGCGTCGCTTCGTTCCGTCCTCGGACTCGGCGCGACGGAGCTTCTCGTGGTACTCCGGGACGCCGCGAGCCAGCTCCTCGAAAGGGGCCGGGACGCGGCGCGACAGGAGCTCGGCCACGAGGTCTATCCAACGCTGGAGCTTGGACATGTGGTGGGGCGCGTGGTGGTGTGCCGTGAAGATGGCAGGGGGATCTGACAGCACGCGCCCCAGTCTCGGTAGGCCCCGCCTCTTGTATGGGTCGACGTTGCTCCCTATGGAATCCCCGTGCGGTGAGCCGCCATCGCGCGTACGCCGCCCGTGCCCCGACTCCGGCCTGCGGGCCACAAACAAAGCGCTCCCCGAGTGCACGGCCAAGGTGACAGTGACGCCGGTGACTGCGCGCCCACTCCGTCGGGCAGGGTCGGTAGTCGGTAGTCGGTCCGGCGGCTATCCGACTGGCCGCCGCCGCCGTAGCTTCGGCGAACTCGGGCATTCGCAGGCAGTGACACGATGACTCATTCCTCAGGGACCGCTGCCCCACCAGGGGCCGCGCCGATCAACGCATCGGCGGCCACGCTGTACCTCTCGTGCTTCTCGGGCCCGGACGCTGGCAAACGGGTCGCGCTGACGGGGAGCATCCTCTCGATCGGCGCGTCGGCCAGCAACAACATCCTGAGTGACGACCCCGATGTGGCAGGCAAGCATGCGGTGATCGCTGTGGAGCGTGGGTTGCTCACGGTGGAGTCGATCGGCGAGTCCGCGGTGTTCATCGACGGGGTCCAGCTGCGTGGTGAGGCGGCGCTCGGCCGCGGGCAGCAGTTGCGCGTGGGGAGATCGCTGTGGCGGCTGACCAACGCACGGGGGGAGTTGCCCCCGGAGTCGGGCTTCTTCTCCAAGTGGAGCGCGCGCGTGTCGGCGGCGGCAGGGCTCGAGCGCATCCAGGGGTTCAGCGCCTCGGAACTCTTCTCCGATGTCTTCAAGAAGCGATCGGACGAGGAGATCGAGGAGTACTTCGTGTCGGGCACGCCGCACACGACGCCGGACCTCATGACCGTCCCGACGGACTGGCCGCGCCCGTGGGCATTCGCGCGGATCTTCCTCATGAGCCTCGCGGCGTACTTCCTGCTCGTGTACGGCTTTCGTGAGTTTGGGAACCCATACTTCCTGCCTGGCATCATGGTCGTAGGGTCCCTCGCCTTCCCGGTGACGATCGTCATCTTCTTCTACGAGATGAACGTTCCGCGGAACGTGTCGCTGCTGTTCCTGCTCAAGTGGCTGGTGTTCGGCGGGGTGCTGTCGCTGCTGGCGGCGTTGTTCGGGTTCCGTGTCTCGAACCTGTCGTCGTGGCTCGGCGCCATGTCGGCCGGGATCGTGGAGGAAACGGCCAAGCTCGTCGCGCTGCTCATCGTCGCTCGCAACCTGCGCTATCGGTGGACCCTCAACGGCCTCCTCATCGGCGCCGCCGTGGGCACGGGCTTCTCGATCTTCGAGACGATGGGCTACGTGTTCGTGCAGGGATTCCTGAAGGGTGGCCAGGAGGGGATGTTCCAGATCATCACACAGCGCGGGTGGCTCAACCTGCTGGGCGACCATTCGCTGTGGACGGGGCTCGTGGGTGCCGCGCTCTGGCGCGTGCGCGGTGACAAGCCGCTCCGCCTCGACATGCTGGCCGATCCGCGCTTTCTCCGCGTGTTCGGGCTGGCCGTTGCGCTGCACATGGTGAACAACATGCCCGTGCAGATCCCGCTCTTCGGGAAGTACCTGCTGATCGGCTTCGTGGCGTGGGCCGGCATCCTGTCGTTCATCCAGTACGGGCTGCGCGAGGTGCGCATGGCGCAGGTCTCACGCCTGGGGGCCAGCTAGCGCCGGGGAGCAGCACCAGGCGGATCGACGCGTGCCGGTCCCTCCACCCAGGTCGGGCATGCCATCGGCTCGTGCAATGCACTGCCGCGGAGGCACGTATCGGCGATGCGCACGGCGCCGCGATACCCGAGCCAGAGTCCCAGGACGAACGCGAAGATCGCCGTCCAGCTCGTGGCCCGCTCGAACATCGCGCGGATCATCGATGTACCCTGGCGGTGGTGGTGGGCGTGCACGTCGACATGTCTCGGGGAGTTTGGGCGGCCGGCGGTGTGTCCCACGACTCGATGGTCGCTGGACGCAATCTCGCGGGCGGGTCTGACAGAGGACTGGCTCCGCGTGGGGAATGCGGCGAGGCAGGTCCCGCGAGGTCGTCCCGCCGAGCCGCGCGGAGCGGCGGGTGATGAACGGGGACGTTTGTCGGTTCTTGCGCACTCCGGGCGCACGCACGCCGCGGCTCAAACCCTGAGCGCCCAACGCGCTGTCCATCCTGTACCTGACAAAGGGCACCTTGGATAGGATCGCGCCATGACCACCCGCTCCATCCTGTTCGCGTTCGCTGCACTCGGCGGGCTTCTGCTCGCGCCGGCGAGCGCGCACGCGCAGCACCCGGTGACAGCGTTCGTGGACTTCCACGTCGTCCCCATGACCAGCGACACGGTCTTGCGGAACCACACCGTGGTCGTCGCCGAGGGCCGGATCGTCTCCCTGGGGCCCGCACGGAACGCACTGATTCCCGCAAACGCCACACGCGTCGATGGCGGTGGGTCGCGATACCTGCTTCCCGCGCTCGCCGACATGCACACGCACAGCACCGACGCGCGAGAGCTCGCGCTTTACGCGTCGCATGGCGTGCTCACCATCCTCAACATGGGATGGAGCCCGGACTCGTTCGTCGCCAGGGAGCGCCACCGCTTTGGCTCCGGTGACCTCTTCGGGCCCGTGATCTTCGAGGGGCGCCGAATGAACCAGCCGTTCGGCAACACGTCGGGCGTCGCCACCATCGCCCAGGCGCATGACACGGTGCGTTACGCAAAGGCCCTCGGCTACGAATTCATCAAGGCCTATTCGTTCGTGAGCGACACCGTGTATGACGCCATCATGCAGGAGTCGGCGCGCGTTGGCATCACTGTGGTAGGGCACCAGACCAACAGCGTGGGCCTCGCACGCGGCCTCAAGGCGGGGCTCCGCATGATCGCGCACGCCGAGGAGTTGCGGGCGACCATCGGGGTGCCATTGACCGAGGCGGGGGCGGATTCCACGGTGCGACTGTT
>JACMLI010000226.1 GCA_014379705.1 Gemmatimonadaceae bacterium | reverse complement strand
TGGATTCCCGGCGAAACAGGCGGCGCCACATGAGTCGCGCCGGCATGACCGCCCCGACGACGAACAGGGGGGCGACCCCCACGCCGAGCGTGGTGAACAGGCCCAGGCCCTTGACCACCGCCAGCACGGCAAGCGTGCCAAGGCTTCCCCCGATCACCGCGGAGATCGCGGCACCATCCCGGAAGTTGCCCAGTCCCCGGATCGCCGTCGTTTCTCCCTGCGGCTGGATCGAGATGTAGCGCCCACCGGCCGCGTCGCGCGCCCGCCATTGGACGCCGTCGAACTCCGTGGTCACCACGCCTTGTCGCCCCATCATGCGCCGGATGGCGGCAAGCAGCTCGGCCATGTCCTCGGGCTGGACGCGTCCCTCGACCACCCGCTCGTGCTGCGGCGCCACGGAGCGCGTCATGGCGGTGCCCGGCGGCGTTTGGCGCTGGCGCTCCAGCGAGCCGGCGGCCGTCGACACCGCCTCCGGGTCGATCCCCGCCTCGGCGGCGATCACCTTGAGCTGCTCGAGCGTGAGGCCTTCTCCCAGGCCGGCGGCGCTCGTCTCGGTCGCCCGCTTGAGGATCAGGGCGACTTCCTTGTCGTCGTATCGGCGTTCCGGCATCGCGAGCCCCGCGGGATGGGCAGGCGTTCAATGTAGCGCCCAGCGTCCGGGGGGCTCATCGGTCAGACGGCGGATGGCCGGGCGTGATCGGCACGGCGCCGCACGGCGCTCCCGGGCATCCGCTCGACCGCGAACAGGACGCCTCGACGACGGCAGGCAGTGGTTATCAGTTCCTCGTGATAGCCTGGGAGTTCACCTTCTGACCTCCATGCCTCGACTCTTCGTCCTCCTCCCCCTGCTCGCCCTCGGCGCCGCGCTCCCCGATCATCCGCGCACCCAGGGTGCCGGAGGGGTGACGGTGACTCTCCTGGCGAACGAGGGCGTGCACCTGTCCTCGGGTACCCAGCAGGTCCTGATCGACGGACTCTTCCGGTACTACGGCTCGGAGTTCGCGCTTCCCGCGGACTCTACGCGCGCCGCCCTCGAAGGGGCGAGGGCCCCCTTTGATTCCGTGGACCTGGTCCTCGTGACGCATCGGCACGGCGACCATTTTCATCCCACGTCCATGGTTTCCCACCTCGCGGCCAACCCGCGCGCCACCCTCGTCACCTCGAGACAAGTGATCGACAGCATGCGAGGCTCCCTCGCCACTGCATCGGCGGTCAGGTCGCAGCTCCGGGCGTACACCACAGAACCGGGGCGTCGCTCACGACTCGTCGTCGGTGGTATTCCCCTCGAAGTGCTCGGGTTGCCGCACGGAGGGGTTCGTCATCGACGGGTGGAGCACCTGGGCTTCGTTGTCGACATCGGCGGCCGCCGCGTCCTGCACGTGGGGGACACGGACATCAGTGAGGCGTCGTTTGCGCCCTTCCGGCTCGACACCGCCCGCATCGACGTGGCCTTGCTGCCGAGTTGGATGGTGACGAGCGACGAGGGACGGCGGGTCATCGCGCAGTGGATCAAGCCGAAACATGTCGTCGTCTTTCACTTGCCCGACAATGATGAACGTCAGGCGCGTGCGGCGGCGAACGCGCTTCCCGGGGCGATCTCGATGTCACGCTCACTTGAACGTCGCACCTTCTGATGCGCGATCGTCTCGCCGTCCGCACGCCATGCATCGCGCTCCTCGTCATGGGTGCGCTGCTGGCGACGTCGACGGTGAGCGCGCAACTGCCGCAGTGGACGCGCGGTGCAACGTGCTATGAGGTGTTCGTGCGCTCCTTCCAGGACAGCGACGGCGATGGCATCGGCGACCTCCGGGGCCTCATCGCGCGGCTCGACTACATCAACGACGGCAATCCCCGCAGCACACGTGACCTCGGCGCCGCGTGCATCTGGCTGATGCCCATCGCGGAGTCGCCGAGCTATCACGGGTACGATGTCGCGGACTACTACAGGGTGGATCGCGACTACGGCACGAACGACGACTTCAAGCGCCTCGTGCGTGAGGCACACCGCCGCGGGATCCGCGTCCTCGTCGACATGGTCATCAACCACGTGTCGAGCGAGCATCCGTTCTTCCAATCGGCAATGCGCGACAGCGCGTCCACATGGCGTGACTGGTTCCGGTGGGCAACGCGCCCGGGCCCGCGCAATGCGTGGGGAGGGGAGAACTGGCACAAATCATCGGTGCGCGACGAGTACTTCTATGGGTTCTTCTGGCACGGCATGCCCGACTGGAACTACGGGCACCCCGCCGTGCTGGAAGAGATGAAGCGCGTGGCCACGTTCTGGCTGACGGAGATGGACGTGGATGGATTCCGGCTCGACGCGGTGAAGTACCTCGTGGAAGCAGGCGAGAAGCTGGACGACGTACCGGCGACTCACGACGTGTTGCGCGAGTACGCACGTCACGTGCGTTCGGTCAAGCCCGAGGCCCTCACGATCGGCGAGGTGTACGACAGCACCGGGGCGCTGTTGCCGTATTATCCCGACCAGCTCGACGCCTACTTCGCCTTCGAGGTCGCCGACAGCATCATCGCCGCCGTGCGAGCGGGATCGGCACGTGGTCTACTCGCACCTGCCCTCCGCCTTCAACGCGAGGTGCCGGCGCAGCGATGGGCACCGTTCCTCCGCAACCATGACCAGCCGCGCACGCTGACAGAGCTCGGCGGCAGCGTTGCCCGCGCTCGCGTCGCGGCAACGCTCCTCCTCACCATGCCCGGCCTGCCATTCGTGTACTACGGCGAGGAGCTCGGCATGACGGGTGCAAAGCCGGACGAACGCATTCGCACGCCGATGGGCTGGACGCGCGGGCCCCGACACGCCGGCTTCACGACGGGCACGCCCTGGCAGCCGATGCAGGACGATTCGCTCGTGGCCAACGTGGCCGTGCAGGACGCGGACCGTGGATCGCTCCTCCAGCACTATCGGCGACTCATCCACCTTCGCGCTACGGAGCCCGCGCTCGCCGTGGGGGAGTTGGTTGGATTGACCACCAGCCACCACGCGGTCTCGGCCTACGCCCGCCGCGAGGGCAATGACGTCATCGTTGTCATCGCCAATGTGGGTGCATCAGAGGCGCGAGACGTCGCGATCATGGCAGGGGATGGCGCGTTCCCCGCGGGTCGCCGTGCCACGCGCGACCTCCTCCTCGGTGGCTCCGGTCTCGCGGTCGAGGTTGACGCGCGAGGCGTGTGGCAGCCGTTGCGCATCGCCGCCATTCCGCCGATGACGGTTCGGCTTCTCAAAGTGGCACGAGGGGTGCTACGTTAGCAGCGACCCACCACCCGGGAACCGACCGTGCGCGTTGCCCTTGTCGTCGCTGCCGCCCTCTGTGCCACGTCGCTGCAAGCACAAACGAACTACGACACCGTCCAGGTAAAGTCCACGCTCGTGGCGCGCGGCGTGCACATGCTGGTGGGCGCTGGGGGAAACATCGCTGTCGCCGTGGGAGACGACGCCGTCTTCATCGTCGATGACCAGTTCGCGC
This sequence comes from Gemmatimonadaceae bacterium, assembly GCA_014379705.1. Taxonomy (GTDB): domain Bacteria; phylum Gemmatimonadota; class Gemmatimonadetes; order Gemmatimonadales; family Gemmatimonadaceae; genus RBC101. The sequence goes on along the minus strand of JACMLI010000226.1, from coordinate 24,122 downwards.
CGCTGACGCCCAAGATCCAGGCCGCGATCGCCGCGCTCACGTCCAAGCCGGTGCGCTTTGTCGTGAACACGCACTGGCACTTCGATCACACCGGCGGCAACGAAAACTTCGGCAAGGCCGGCGCGATGATCGTCGCCCACGACAACGTGCGGAAGCGCATGTCGACAGAGCAGTTCATCGCGAGCCTCAACCGGCGCGAGCCGGCGGCGCCGCCCGCTGCGCTCCCGGTGGTGACGTTCTCTGACGGCGTGACCTTTCACATCAATGGCGACTCGATCGTCATCACGCACGTTCCGCCGGCCCACACGGATGGCGACGCGGTCATCCGGTTCACGAAGGCCAACATCGTGCATATGGGCGATGTGTTCAACAACGCGGGGCTGCCATTCGTGGACCTGTCGAGCGGTGGCTCGATCCATGGGATCATCGGCGCAGCCGAGCAAGTCTACGCGACGACCGACGCCCAGACGAAGATCATCCCTGGCCACGGCGCGCTCACCAATCGCGACCGGCTCAAGCAGTATCGCGAAATGCTGGTCGCGCTCCGCACGCGCATGCAGCGGGAAGTCGCCGCCAGACGGAGCGTCGACCAGGTCCTCGCGCTCAAGATCACGGAGCCCTACGCGAAGGACTTCCCGGGGGGCCATGAGCGCTTCGTGCGCCTGTTGCACGAGGAGCTGAGCAAGCGCTGAGCCAGGCCTCGTCGCTCCGGCGAAGCATGCCCCGGCAGGCAGTAAGCCGGGGGCCGGAGCCCCGTGTCGTTCGCGTGGCAAACGACAACCGCTAGAGTGTTCCTGCCGGCCGCTGCCCCGCTGCCAACTGTGCGAGTTGTCGCTCGGTAAACGGCGGATCGTAGAGCGCCGCCCGCTCGTGCCATGAGCGAAAGAGTTCGGTGATAAAGTGCATGCGCTGCGGCAGTGACGCCCAGTCCTCCGCGCCGCTCCCCACCGTGTCCTCAACGCGCCTGTCGAAGCGCGCCACCAGGGCCACGAGCTCCGGGTTGACCAGCGCGCGCAGTCGCTCGTCAGGCAAGGCCCGGACATCCTCGCCCAACCGGACGATGTCGCCACGCGGCATGTGGATCGTCATCAGCGTCGCCGTCAGCACGCGGCGGATCTCGGCCTGCACGGCACGCAGCAGGTCGTCTATGGCCACGTCGAGCGGGAGCGGCATGCCGAGCCACCGGCCCACCGTTGCCCGCACCCTGAGCCACACGCCGGGAAGGAGCGCAGCGAGCAGTCGTTGCTTGATCGCCGGCGCGTCGATCGCGGCGTTCAGCGACTCGGCGATCTCCGGTTGCAGCCGCGTCTGTTCGTGGAGGCCCACGCAGAGGTTGCCGTGGAGTATCCACTCGTGACGCGCATCGTCCTCGCGTGCACTGCGCGCCTGGGCGAACGCGCGAAAGGCGTCACGCAGCATGCGCTGCCCTTCCGGAGGGTCGCCGTCACGTAGCGAGTCACGGAACGTCGTGTTGGCGGCGCCATCCACGGCGGCCTCGGCGCTGCAGGAGTCGATCCAGCGCGCGAACTCGCGCCCGATCTCCGCATAGACCTTGAGGTTCCCGCGCGACACCGCGTCCGACGCCTTCCGCATCACGCTCACCGGGTCGACGGTGCGACGCACCAACTCACGGATGCCGCTCACATCGAGTTGCATGTACTTCGCCGCGTGCACGAGGACGCGCTCGAGCCCTGCGCGAACGAGCGGTGATCCGAGGATCGCATCGGCCGTGCGCTCGAGGTCTTCGCTGCGGATCGTGAGTCCGGCCTGCTTCGACGCCCAGGTGGCGAACGCACACCAGTTCGCGCCGCTTCCCGTGAGGGTCGCGGTGGCCTGTGCGAGTTCGTGGTAGCTCTGCGTGATGCGCAGGTTGCGCAGCACGGGATCGGTGCTGGCAGCGATCGCTTCGACGTCGGCGGTGGTCGGGACGTGCATGTCTCTGGGTGTGGAGGAGTGCATGTTGCGACAGGTGTCGGTCGTCCGCCAGTTGGAGGCCGCGCAGATCCACACGCGTCGCACTCGCGGCTGCTATTGCGTTCCCATAGGGGCCGACCTACTGTCATATGGCATTCCCATAGGACGCGCGCCCGGTTGCGTCGCCGTGATGGCTGACTCCAATGATCCCGGCCCTCGGGCGGCGCCGGGATCCCGACCCTGCTCACCGTGACGACCCTCCGCGCCTTCCTGCTGCGCCTCGTTGGGGCTTTCCGGGATTCCTCGGCGGCCGACGCCGCCGCGCGTGAGGAGATGCAGGCGCACCTGGCCATGGACGTGCGCGAGAACATGCGTCGCGGCATGAGCGCCGAGGCCGCCCGGCGGGAAGCGTTGGCGCGCGCTGGGGGAATCACGCAGGCGGCAGAGCTGGTGCGCGAGCGACGCGGACTGCCCTGGATGCAGGAAGTCGGTACCGACCTGCGTCTCGCCGCCCGCGCGCTGCGGCACCATCCGGGATTCACCGCCGTTGCCGTCATCACCCTCGCCCTCGGCGTGGGCGCCAATACGGCGATCTTCAGCGTCGTCAACGGCGTCGTGTTGCAACCGCTCGCGTACCCGGACGCCGACCGACTCGTGACGCTCGCGTCCACGATGGGCGAACGATCGATGGAGGTGTCGGGCCCTGACTTCATCGACTGGCGGGAACAGGCGCGTTCGTTCAGTGGCATCGCGGCGGCATACACGAGCGAAACCGTGCTCACCGGCAGCGGTGAACCGGAGCGACTGCAGCAGGCGCGCGTCACCGCCAACACCCTCGGCGTCCTCGCGCTGAATCCCCGCTTCGGGCGCGGGTTCGCCGAGGGCGAAGACGAACCGAGTGCGGCGCGCGTGGCGATGCTCGGTGAGGACTTCTGGCAGCGTCGCTTCGGTGGGGATTCGTCGGTGGTTGGAAAGACCATGACGTTCGACGGGTACCCGACGACCATCATCGGCATTGCCCCGCGCGAGATGCGGTGGCCGCAAGCTGCAGACGTTTGGATGACGACGCGGTTCACGGATCGCGACCTTTCGCCTGGCGCGCGCGGGGCGCGATGGATCACGGTACTCGGTCGCATCGCGCCGGACGCGACACTCCCTGCCGCGCGGCGCGAGCTCGGTGCGATCGCCGCACGCCTCGAGCAGCTCGACCCGAAGCACAACGAGGGTGTCGGCGCGCGGGTCACGCCGTTCCTCGAGAGCATTGTGGGAGAGCTGGAGACCCCGCTGTTCGTGCTGCTGGGCGCGGTGGGATTCGTCCTCCTCATCGCCTGCGCCAACGTCGCCAGCCTCACGCTCGGTCGCGTGGCCTCCCGGGACGCGGAACTCGCGGTCCGCACCGCCCTCGGCGCCACACGGGGTCGCATCGCCCGGCAGATCATGACGGAGAGTCTGCTCCTTGCCATGCTGGGGGGCGCGCTGGGTGTCGGGCTCGCCCTGGTCGGCATGCGTGCCCTCCTGGCGATCGCCCCCGCCGACCTTCCTCGCGTGCACGATGTGTCGCTCGACGCGAGTGTGCTCGCGTTCACGCTGGCGCTCACGGTGCTGGCCGGCGTGTTGTTCGGCGTGGTCCCCGCGATGCAGGGCGCCGCGACCGGGCTGCACGATCGCCTGCGTTCGGCCGGCCGCGGCACGAAGGGATCGCGAAGCAGCGGCCGCTCGCGCCGGATGCTCGTCGTCACGGAGGTGGCGCTCGCGGTGGTGCTGCTCGCCGGCGCGGGTCTCCTGCTGCGCAGCTTTGCTCGCCTGCGCTCCGTCGATCCGGGCTTCCAGGCGACGTCCGTGACGACCTTCAGCGTCTCGCTCCCCTCCACTCGTTATGCGGGGGCAGAGTCCCAACGACAGTTCTCGCGCGACCTGCTCGACGGCCTGCGGCAGGTGCCCGGGGTCGCGTCCGCTGGCACGTCGTTCGCGCTGCCGCTCAGTGGTGTGGGCTTTGGCTTCACCTTCGAGATCGCCGGACGCACCGTCGGTACCGGCCCGAACGAGCCGCGTGCACAAGCCCGCGTCGCGAGTACGGCGTACTTCGCGACCATGGGCATACCCGTCGTGCGCGGGCGCGTGTTCGACGAGCGCGACCAGCCGGGGGCGTTACCGGCCCTCGTGATCAGCAGCGAACTCGCCCGACGGTACTTCCCCGACCGGGATCCGATCGGGCAGCGCTTGCTCACTGGCTGGACGCGCGACAGCGTCCGCTTCGGTGGTGCGGTCGTGGGCGTCGTGGGCGACGTGCGGCAGTTCGCCCTCGACGGCGGCGTCACCGCCCACATGTACATGAGTGACGCGCAGTGGCCCCTCAACGAGTACGATGTCGTGGTGCGCACGACGGTTCCCGGCGATGGCCTCACGAGTGCGATGCGCGCGGTGCTGCATCGGCTCGATCCCGACGTCCCGATGGGCGGCGTGCGTCCGCTCGGGTCGCTCGTGGACGCGTCCCTTGGCTCCCGGCGCTTCTACATGCAGCTGCTCGGTGGCTTCGCGGCCGTGGCCATGGCGCTCGCGATCGTCGGGATCTACGGCGTGATCGCGTATGGCGTGCGTCTCCGCCGGCAGGAGATCGGCGTGCGCCTCGCGCTCGGCGCAACGCGACGGGGCATCCTCACCATGGTGTTGTCCGACGGCCTGCGCCTCGTCTGCATCGGCGTTGGCATCGGCGTTGTGGCGGCGACACTGCTCACGCGCTTCCTGTCGACGCTGTTGTTCGAGGTTGGGCGATTCGATCCAGTGAGCTTCGGTGTGGCGTCACTCGCCCTGGTGGTTGCGGCCGCGCTCGCATGCGTGGTGCCAGCGCGAGGGGCGGCAGCGCTCGATCCGGTGGAGATCATCCGCCGCGAGTGAGTCGCAGGCGTCGCCCAAGCGCAATCGTTTGCGACGGTGGTGCGCGCACGCTGCCGCTTGGCAGGGCGCTCCCGGTCATGGTTAGCTTGCGTGCGCGACCACGAAACCTCGTGGCGATCACGGGCGCATGCACATGGCAGACAGCAAGGGCACGATTGGCATCCTCACCGGCGGCGGCGACGTGCCGGGACTGAACCCGGCCATCCGCGCGATCACGATACGCGCGCTGCGCGAGGGCTATCGCGTGGTCGGCATCCGGCGTGGCTGGGCCGGACTCGTCGACTACCGCCAGGACAAGGGAGCCGACAACAGCGACAATGTGCAGCCGTTGTCGGAGGCGATCGTCAATCGCGCCGGGCGCACCGGCGGCACGTTCCTCCACACATCTCGCACGCGACCGAGTCACCTGCCACGTGAGCGCGTGCCGTCTCACCTCGCCGGTTACGACCGCGACATCAACGACGTGACGCGTGACGTGCTTCGGAATCTGGAGCACATCGGCGTGGACACGCTGATCCCGATCGGCGGCGACGACACCTTGAGTTACGGCAAGCGCCTGCACGACGAGGGGGTGAACGTCGTCGGCATCCCGAAGACGATGGACAATGACGTCTATGGCACCGACTACTGCATCGGCTTCAGCACGTGCGTGACGCGCACCATCGAGCTGACGCACAGCCTGCGCACCTCCGCCGGCTCGCACGAGCGCTACCTGGTGATCGAGGTCTTCGGCCGCTACGCCGGCTTCACGGCCCTCCTGCCGACGATGGCTGGTGCGGCCGACCGCTGCGTGATCCCCGAGCACCCCGTCAACCTCGAACACCTGTCCGAGCTGCTTACCTACGATCGCAACCGGCACCCGAGTCGTTATGCAGTGGTGCTCGTGTCGGAGGGCGCGCAGATGACGACGCAGGAGGGAATGAGCTTCGAGGGCTCCGAGATCGACATGTTTGGTCACCGCAAGCTCGGCGGCATCGGCGACAAGGTCGCGGCGGCGCTCAAGGAGTACTCGCCGCGCTACAACAACGGCCGCCGCATCGACGTGGTGAACCAGCGGCTCGGCTATCTCGTGCGCTCCGGCGACCCCGATGCCCTCGACTCGATCGTGCCGATGGCGTTCGGCAACCTCGCGCTCGACCTGATCCTCAAGAAGCAGTTCGGACGCCTCGTGAGCATCCACAAGGGATTCTACGACAGCGTGCCGATCTCCTCGGTGACCTCCGAAAAGAAGGTCGTCAAGGTGCCGAAGTACTACAACACGGAGCGCCTCCGGCCGATCTACGACTTCGATGGTGCGCCGCTCTTCATCATGACCAGCGACTGACGCCGTCGAGGCTCGGGCGTCGGTTTCTGAGCGCAGATCAGCGGGCGGCCTGCACCCGCGGTAACATGATCGCCGGGAGGCTCTCGAACGCCGGCTTGGCAATCAGGTAGCCTTGAAACAGCACCAGGCCAAGCTCGGCGAGCCACTCGTACTCGCGCATGGTTTCCACGCCTTCGGCCACCACGTCGATACCGAGGTCCAGGCTCACCTGCAGGATCGCGCGCACGATGCTCTGCCTCGCACCGCGCCCGTCGATCCCGCGCACCAGGGTCATGTCGAGCTTGAGCACGTCCGGCTGCAGGTCGGCCAGGAGGTTCAGCCCGGCGTACCCCGCGCCGAAATCGTCTATCGCGATGCGGATCCCTGCGGCGCGGTACGCATTGAGGCGTTCGCAAAGCACCACGGCATCTTCGATGACTTCGCTTTCGGTCACCTCGAGCACCAGCTGGTCTACCGAAAGACCCGCCGCCAATGCCGATGCGACGGTTCGCTCGACGCCGGCCGTTCCATCGGCTAACGACCCGGGGAGGGCGTTGAGGTTGAGCGAACACGCCACGCCGAGGCGGCCGGCGATCTCGATGGCCACCCCCCGACTCTGCCGATCGAACTCATGGAGGTCGAGGCGATCCACCCGGGCATATACGCTCCCTGCTCCCTCACCCCGTGTTCCCCGGATGAGTGCTTCGTACGACCAGATTGCCTGGGCGTTGATGTCAACAATGGGCTGGAAGGCATAGCTGTACCGGACGTCGGCCAGCCCTCCGGACATCGCGGCCACGCCCCCCGATTCAGCTTCCGACGGATGCATACTGTGGGGACCCTGCACCTTCGATCCGTGCGCGCCAGCGACCCGTGGCGAACGCGTTGAGCAACTTCTTGGCTCGACCGGTGGAGAGCGTCGTGAAGCACGTGGCTTCGTCGAAGAAGTCGTTCATGCCCGGCTCCTCCCTGACTCCCCCGCCGAGTGCCGCGTAGCCCATGGACCATTCGGCGAAGGTGCGTCGCGAGATCGGCTCCCGGATGATCGTGACCGCACGATGATGTCGCGGGTCGCGCTCGATGCGCTGGAACAAGTCATCGACGACTGGCTGCGAGCCTTCCAGCACCTGGAAGAATGTCTCGTTGCTGTAGAGGAGCATCCCGGTGACGCCCAGGTGTTCGTTGGACTCGCGCGCAGCCCCGAGCAGGGTCGAAAGCTCCCCGGGGCTGAACGGGCGGACGGCGGCGCTCGAATAGATCAGATGAATGAGATGTGACATCGGTCGATCAGCGAAAGCGTTACGGGGCGTATTCCTAGGTATCGCCCTCCGACGCGGGAATCTTGAGGTCTCCCTCATGTGCCTGTTCTCATGCCAGGCGGCGACCGGAGGGGGTGCGTCGCGTCTCCGGTAGCCACCAGCCTCGCTGCACGACACCTTCCCCAGGGATCACGTCCTCCCGCCCAAGATGACCGCAGCTTCCCGGCGTCCCCTCACCCACGCGGCACTTCATTGCGCGATCCTCATGCACCTCGTGGAGCATGGCAACGCGCCGACGATCGACGGGCTCTCCGCGCACTTCGGTCAATCGCGCGAGCACGTGGTGTTTGCATTGAAGGCACTGCAGGACTACCACGGCGTGGTGCTTCACCCGGTGAGCAATGAAGTGTGGACCATTCATCCGTTCGCCACGGCGCCGACCAACTTCTGGGTGCAGACTCCCAGGGGCCAATGGTGGGGGAACTGTGCCTGGTGCTCGATGGGCGTCATCGCCCTGGTCGGCAATACGGGCACGGTCACCACGACGCTCGGCGCGGAGGTGAAGCAGGCGACCGTGCACATCGACGACGGCGTCCTTCGTGAGGACGGGTACTTCGTGCACTTCCCGGTTCCCATGAAGCACGCATGGGACAACGTCACGTACACGTGCAGCAACATGCTGCTCTTCGATTCCCTCGCGGCGGTCGACGACTGGTGTGCACGCCATCGAATGCCCCGCGGCGACGTGCAGCCCCTGGCCAACGTGGTCGCCTTCGCCCGTGCGTGGTACGGTCGGCACCTCGACGAGCAGTGGACCAAGTGGACCGCCGACGAGGCGCGCGCCCTGTTTGCGCAGTTCGCGCTCACGGGCCCGACGTGGGAAATTCCGGGAGTCGCCGAGCGCTTCTAGGTTCGAGGGTTGCCATGAGGTTGGACGGTGCCGTAACGTCGCTCCTTCCACGGACCCTCAGCGGACTCGCACATGAACCGGTCACTTGGCCTTGCCGCGCTGTGCATCATTGCGCCCTTCCTCCCTGCCTCCGCGCAGACTCCGCGACAGCCCGGGACAACATGGACTGATGAGCAACTCCTCAAGGCGGTCGCCCCCGTGCGCGCGGGACGCAAGCTCACGCCGCGCACCTGGCCGAACGGCGCGCGCGTTGCCGTGAGCATTACCTTCGACGACGACAACGAGTCCTACCTGCTTGCTGCAGGCGACACCTCCCCCACCACGCTCTCCGCCGCGGAATACGGCGCCAAGACCGGCCTGCCGCGCATCCTCCGGCTCTTCGACAAGTACCAACTCCCCTCGACTTTCTTCATCCCGGCCGTAAGTGCCCTGCTCCATCCCGAGATGATCCCCGCGATCATGAAATCGGGGCGCCACGAGATCGGCGTACACGGGTGGATCCACGAGTTTCCCCCGGCCACCGGAAGCGCCGCCGAGGAAGAACGGCTGATGAACAAGGCGATCGAGTACCTGACGGCGCAGACCGGCAAGCGGCCGGTAGGGTATCGTGCGCCCGCGTGGGCCTTCAGCCCCCACACCCTGGGTCTCGTGCGGAAGGCGGGGTTCCTGTATGAAAGCAGCCTGCAGTCGATGGACGAGCCGTACGAGATTGTGTCCAACGGCGAGCCCACGGGCCTTGTGGAACTCGGGATCGATTGGACGCTGACCGAGACGCCCTACCTCGGCCGCAGCGGGGCGCTGCCCTCTCCGCAACAACTCTTCCAGCTCTTCAGGGAGGAGTTCGATGGGGCCTACGCGGAGCGGACGATGTTCGTGCTCACGCTGCATCCGCACGTGGTCGGGCACCGTGCGCCGATGAAGCACCTGGAGCAACTCATCCTGTACATGAAGTCCAAGCCGGGCGTCTGGTTCGCGACAACGGAGCAGATTGCGCGTTACGTGAAGGAGCAGGCGGGGATGAAGTAGGGTTCCTTCCCGTGCAGGACATCGGCCTAGCGGCGCAGCAGCGGGATGATCGTCTCCGGCTGACCAGGATCCGGGATCGTCCCGGTCGTCCCGCCGAACACACCGCCCACGTAATGCGCGATGAGTGCGGCGAGCACCACACCCGCACCGATGCCGATTGCCAGCATCTTGCCCTTGTGAAGCTCGCGCAGCTCCAAGGCCTGTACGTCGTCGACCGGCACCGCGACGCGCTGCATCAGCCCCGCGGTGGCGACGCGCGCGTCCGTCGCCACTCGCACGGAAACCAGGAGCTGCTGCGCATTCTGCTCCACGAGCGCCCCGTCGAACACCTGGCGGATGTTCGGGAGTCCGTCGCCCACTGCGGCACGCAGGCGAGTAAATCCTTCTGGCGTGAGGTGAACGCGCACTTCCTTCCCCACCGGCGCCTGCGCGACCGGTGCATACTGGTAGCGATAGCATCCCGTCGTGGCCCCGAGGGCAAAGGCGAGCACGATCCCGCGGAAGAGCCGCAGAGCCACGGTGACTTGCTTCATGTCCGGCTCACTCGGGGGGCCACTGCGGCCCGCGAGCCCACAGGTTCGGTTCCTCGACGAGGAAGGTGTGCGATTGTTCGGTGCCGTTGACTGTCAGCGTGACGCGATACGTCCCCGGTGCCAGGCGGGGCGGCGGCGGCGGGGGCTCGTCTTCCATGTCGGCGGCAGCAGCGGCGCGCGGAGGAGCTTCACCCATCAGGTTCCACTGAACGCGATTGAGCCCCGCCTCGGCGGAACCGCTCAGCGTGCGCACCAGCTTCCCGCTCAGGGCCTCGCGAACCGCCAGCTTCACCTCGCCCGAGGCGCGCTGTTTGAGGTAGTACTGGAACGCGACGCCCGGGTCGGGGTTCGTCCCCCGGAACTGCTTGCTCCCCGGTTGGACGCGTGTGAGGCGCTGGTCGTTGCGCATCAACAGCGCATTGCGCGGGACGAACAGGTGCGCATCGCGCGCGAGCACGTCGGGCTTGAGCTGCTGCAGGGGCGTGATGTCATCCATGATCAGCACACTCCTCCCGTGCGTGGCAAGCACGAGGTCACCGTCGCGGGGGTGGACCACGACGTCGTCAACGCGCACCGCGGGGAGGCCGGCCATGAACTTCTTCCAGCTCTTCCCCATGTCGAGCGAAACGAAGAAGCCGAACTCGGTGCCAACGTAGAGCACGTTCGGGTTCTTCGGGTCTTCCTTGATGACGTTCACATTGCCGAGTTCCGGGAGGCCGCCGGCAATCGACGACCAGGTCTTCCCGAAGTCGCGCGTGGTGTAGACGTACGGCCGCATGTCGTTGCTGCGATGGCAATCGATCGCGAGGTACGCGGCGCTCGCCTCGAAGTGCGAGGCTTCGACCCGCGATACCCAGCAGTCTTTCGGTGCCCCCGTGACGTTGCCGCTGACGTTGGTCCAGTTGGAGAGCCCAGCCTGGCTCACCTGCACGTTGCCGTCGTCCGTTCCCACCCAGAGAATGCCAGGGACCAGCGGGCTCTCCGAGATCGTGGTGATGGTGCTGAAGAACCATGTCCCGTCGTTCTTCGACAGGATGCAGGCCTCGCTCTTCGCGAGCTTCCCATCTCCGTGGCAGTCGGGCAGGCCGCCCTTCTTGCCGAGGATCGGCAGCGTGTCACGATCGACCTTGCGGGTGAGGTCGGCACTCATCGTCCAGGTGTCGCCACGGTTCACCGAACGAAACAGGTGATTGGCGCCGATGTAGATGGTGCTCGGGTTGTGCGGGGAGAGGATGAACGGCGTCGCCCAGTTCCAGCGAAACGTTTCGCCCCGCGGCTGCGGGACCACGTTGCTCGGGCGATCGTTGGTCGCCACGCGCGGTTGGATCGGGGTGATCTCGTTGATCGAGAGATCGAGTCGACGGATCGCACCGCGCTGGCCTTCGGCATACACGATGTTGTGATCGGTGGGATCGACGGCGGTGTAGCCCCCGTCGCCGCTGCCCACGTTGTACCAGTCATACGACGAGATGAAGCGCGCACCCACGGCGCTCGGTCCGCACCAGCTTGAGTTGTCCTGCAGCCCGCCACAGACGTAGTACGGGCGTCGCATGTCGACCGACACCTGATAGAACTGGCCCACCGCGTTGGGCCGCATCGCCTCGAAGGTGAGTCCGCGATCCCGCGTGACGTCGAAGCCGCCGTCGTTGCCGACGAGGTAGTGGTCGGTGTCGTTCGGATCGACCCAGATGGCATGATAGTCGCCATGTCCGGGGCCGCGCACCTCGCGGAACGTCTTTCCCCCGTCATCGGATCGATAGAAGTTACGACCGGCCGTGTACACGACGTCGGGATTCCTGGGGTCGATCTTGATCTTGCTGAAATACGCCGGACGCACGTTGTGGTCGCTGCGGAACTCCCAGGTGCGGCCCTTGTCGTTCGAGCGCCAGACGCCGCCGACGTTGTCTCCCACGACGGCGTTGCGTGCCGCGAGTGGCCCGCGCGTGGGCGCCGGACCCGCCAGGCGGTCTTCGTCACGCAGCGCCTCGATCTGCGCGTACACGATGTTCGGGTTGGAGCGCGACACGTCGATCGTGATGCGTCCCAGCTCACCGCCGGGCAGCCCATTGCCCTTGAGACGCGTCCACGTGGTGCCACCATCCGTGGACTTGAAGATGCCGGCGCCGGGTCCTCCACCGTTGAAACCCCAGGCCGTCCGCCGCCGCTCGTAGGTCGTGGCATACACGATGGAGGGGTTGGCAGGGTCGAACACCACGTTGTTGGCGCCCGTGTTCTCGTCGACGTAGAGGACCTTGGTCCACGTGCGCCCGCCGTCGGTGGTGCGGAACACGCCACGCTCGGCATTGGCCCCGTACAGCGCGCCCAATGCGGCGACGAAGACGATGTCGGGGTTGCGCGGGTGGATCGCGATGCGGTGGATGCTCTGGGTCGCGCGCAGCCCCATGTCGGTAAACGTCTTTCCGGCGTCCAGGCTCTTGAACACGCCGTCGCCGTAAGACGAGCTGTTGCGGTTGTTCGCCTCGCCGGTCCCGACCCACACGACGTCGGGGTTGGACTGCGACACGGCCACCGCCCCGATGTGCGTGGTACGCTGCGTGTCGAAGATCGGCTCGAACGTCGTGCCGCCGTTCACCGTCTTCCACACGCCTCCCGTGGCATAGCCCACGTAGTAGGTGCGCGGGTCTCGCTCAACGGCCGCAATGTCGTCCACGCGTCCGCCCTGGTCGGCGGGCCCGATGGAGCGCCAGCTGAACCCTCGCAGCAGCGGATCGGTGGCCGCATTGACCAGCGGGGCACGTGGCGTGGGAGCAGCGCCGCGCTGGGCCAGGGCCACTTCGCTGACCAGTGTCAGCAGGACGGCGGCGGCGACGAGCGACCGCGTCCGGTGGGATCCGGAGGACATGGGGACTACTCCCGGGGAGAAGAGATGAGGGGACGAGCGAGCAGCACGGGTGGGTCGTCCACCACCACGGGGGCGGTGGCGCCCTTGAAGAAACGTTCGAAGTTCCGGTCGAAGATGATCGCCGCGAAGCCATCGGCCGTGGAGTTCCCCGAGGTGCGGAACATGTCGGGGATGCCGCCCGCGAGGGCCACCCACGTACCGATGAACGTCGTGCGCTGGGGATCCTCGAGGCCAAGCAGCGACGCAAAGAGCACCGCGGTCCACAACGCGAGCCCCATCGCTCCCGGCACGCCGGGCGCCGCCATGGTGTACAGCACGATGAAGGGCCACACCACCAGCAGGTGCGACCACCCGATCTCGATCCCGAAGACGTACCCGGCGATGAGCGGTCCGTACGCCATGTACTGCATGGCACTCGCACCCTTGTGGACGATCGCGCCAATCGGGATCACGAAGTCGGCCACCTCATCACGCACGCCGTACTTCTTGGCATTGGCGATGTTCACCGGGATCGTCGCGAGCGACGAGCACGTCCCCGCAGCGAAGAGGGCCGTCGGGAGGTAGTACTCCCGCAGCAACTTCCACCGGTCGCGCACATGGCCAAGCGTGGGCAGGAGCAGGAGCCAATAGACAAGGAACCAGACCACGGCCATTCCTGCGGAATAGGCGATCATCAGCGCGTAGTGGCTCATGCCGAGGCGCGCGCCGAAGTTCACGCCGATCATGATGCCCAGGCAGTACACGAGTGGGATGATGACAAAGCCGATCGAACGGCCGGCCTTCGCGATCCCACGTTCCACGACCCGTAGCACGGCATACACCCGATCGACCTTCACGCCTATCGCCCCGACGATCACGGCGATCACAATGGAGATCACGGCGCTCGATGCCTTGCCCCCGAACGACAGCTCCCGAAGCATGCCCGCCGCATCGCTCATCGCGGCGTGGCCGGGCTGCAGCGGCAGCCGGAACACCAGGGCCGCCACGAGCATGCCGAGCAGACTGCCCATCACAGTGGCGAGCACGAACCAGCCGAGCACTGCGGCCACGAAGCGGCCGGCAAGCCCGCGACGGATCAACGTGGCGATCGCCGGGCTCAGCGCGCCCACAATGAGCACGGGTGCCACGAGCACGAACCACGAGAGCAGGGTCCGCGTGCCGTTCGCCACCGGCGTGAGGACGACGGGCATCAGCCCACCAGCGGCAATCCCGGCGATCAGCGCCAGGAATCCCCAGACGTAGGCAGGCACCTTATGCATGCACTCGCCCGCCTAACGTTGCTCGGGGGAGTCGACGTACACGAGCCCCTCGGTCTCGAGTCGCTGGCGCATCGCGTAGATGTCGAGGCCAAGCTCGCCCTGCTGCAACCGGGCACGCACGACCGCTTCCTTCTTCTCACGCGCATCACACGCCAGTCCCACTGCTTCAGCGTCGAGCCGTGGGACGAACACCACACCGTCATCATCGGCCACGACCACGTCTCCGGGGGTCACGGCCACACCCGCGACCACCACTGGGACGTTGACTGCACCCACGGTCTCCTTGACCGTGCCCTTCGCCGAGATCGCGCGCGACCAGACGGGAAACTGCATCGAGCGCAGCGCCGCCACGTCGCGACATCCCGCGTCGACCACGAGCCCCACGACGCCCTGGGACTGCAGCGAGGTCGCCAGCAGCTCGCCGAACATGCCGTCCTCGTTGTCCGCGCTTAGGGCCACCACCAGCATGTCACCCGGCTGGCAGAGCTCGACGGCCACGTGCAGCATCCAGTTGTCCCCCGGATGCGTGAGCACGGTGACGGCGCTCCCCGAAACGGACACGGGCATCCAGATCGGACGCATGTATGGCTTTGCCAGTCCCGTGCGACCCTGCGCTTCGTGTACCGTCGCGACGCCCGCTTCGCCGAGCCGACGGACGATCGCGGGTGACGCCCGCGGGATGTTCCGCACCGCGACGGTCCTCATGCCAGCACGTCCATGACGTGCGGAAAGAGGCGCTGGTACGCTTCGCCGTGTGTCACCTTGAGCCCCGAGTTGCGCGCCGCCTGGTTGCCGCGCTGCAGGGCGACGCGGCTGTAGTACTCCCAGAGGTGCTCCTGCGCCGCCATGCACTCGAAGGCGCGACGCTTCTTCTCCCACACGCTGCCGATGTCGATGAACGCGTCGGGACGCCAGTTGCACTGCTCCGTCTGGTGCGGCTCGAACAGGTACACCTGCGGCGCGCCCAGTACCGGCCGCGCCGGATCGTGCCCGTGCGCCTGCGCGATGATACGCGCTTCCTGCGCGAGGTGCGCCGCGTGCGGATGGTCGAAGTTGTACGGATCGGCGAGCGAGTGCGTGAGCACAAACGCGGGTTGCAGTTCCCGGTAGTGATCCACCAGGGTGTAGAGCACCTCGTCGCTCGTGCGCATCGGGTAGTCGCCCACGTCGAGGAACACTACCTCGCAGCCGAGGATGTCCGCCGCCTCCTGGGCCTCGCGCTGCCGATCTTCCTTGACGCGACCGAGGGTCATGCCGGGCTGGCGCCACAACTTGGCCGATTCCCCACGCTCCCCAAACGACAAGCAGATCACGCGGACGTGGTAGCCACGCTCCGCGTGCAGCGCGATGGCGCCACCAGCGCGCCAGACGAAGTCCGCCGAGTGTGCACTGATCACCAGTGCCGTCTTCCGTTCAGCCACGATGTGCTCCGGTTCGACTCAATGGCCCGGCCAGATGCTGGCCGGGATGTAGACGTGCCCCGCGAAGAGCCGACGGGCGGTGCGCAACAGGGCGGCGCGCTTCACCTCCGGGCCATCGGGGCCTTCCACGACCTCGAGGTCCACGGTGAACTCGCCGGTGGGATGCTCCACGGAGAGTCGCGATGAGCCGTCGGTCGGTCGCACGGTGAACCGCGACGGCACCGAGCCCGGGAGCACACAGGCGGTGGCCACGCTCACGGCACCGAGCACGCCGATGCTCGCGTGACAGACGTGCGGGATGAACGTGCGCGTGGCGATCGCGCCACCGTGCTGGGGCGACGCGACGAGCGTCATCTTGGGAACGACCTTGTCGCGCACGTCCCCGAGTCCCATGAGGCGCCCCGCCTGCAACCGAACCTCCTCGAGCCGTTGCTTGAGCTCCGTGTTGGCGTTCAGCGCATCGCGGGACTCGTACCCCGATGCACCTAACGATTCTGCGGCGAGCACGACCACGGGCATGCCATTGTCGATGCAGGTCACGGGAATGCCCAGGATGACGTCGACTAGGTGCCCCGTCGGCAGGAGCGATTCGCACACGGAGCCGGCGATTTCGAGGAAGTCGATCGCGATCGGCGGCGCGGAGCCCGGCACGCCGTCGATGCGGCACTCCCCCTCGACCGACAGCCGGCACCCGGGCGTCTGCACCGTGATGTCGGCGAGCATGTCCGTGTTCAGCGTCAGCACACGCGCCGTGGTCGAGTCCCCCGTGGGCACGATCAGGCCATGCTCGAGGGCAAACGGCACCACGGCCGCGAGCATGTTGCCGCAGTTGGGCGTCGTGTCAACGAGGGCGCGATCGACGCTCACCTGCGCGAACAGGAAGTCGAGGTCGACGCCGTCACGCGTCGATCGCGAGACGATCCCGACCTTGCTCGTCAGCGGATCGCCGCCGCCGATGCCGTCGACCTGCCGCACGTCAGGAGAGCCCATCACGGCGAGGAGCACGCGATCGCGCGTCTCGACGTCCGCCGGGAGGTCCTCGGCCAGGAAGAATGGCCCCTTGGACGTGCCGCCCCGCATGAGGGTGCAGGGAATCGCCGTCTCCAGGGTGCGCGCGGGTCCGGTCATGGTCAGATCCCCGCGTCTGCGATGCGCTGGAGTGCCACTTCAAGGTCCGCTTCGGGACAACTCAACGACATCCGCAGGTGCCCTGCGCCCGCGTTGCCGAAGGCCGTACCAGGGAGGACCGCGATGTTGAGCTGCTCGAGCCAGGCGCGCGCGATGGATACCTCGTCGCCATCCACCTTCGGGAACAGGAAGAACCCCGCGTCGGGAACCGTGATCGACACACCATCCACGCCGTTCAGCGCGGCGGTCGCCCGAAGCACTCGCTCGTTGAAGAGCGCGCGATAGCGCGGCAGCAGCTCCGGCGCGAGTTCGAGGGCGCGCGATCCTGCCGCCTGGATGAAGGGCGGGACACAGTAGATGGAGTGCTGAATGAACTTCACGACAAACTTCGCGAGGCCTGGAGGCATGGCGAGGAAGCCGAGACGCCAGCCCGTCATGCCGAAGGACTTGGACAGGCTGTCGACTACGAGGGTCCGTGCGTAGCCACTCGCGGTCGCCTGCGGAAAGGCCACCGTCGCGTCGTAGACCAAGTCTGTATACACCTGGTCGTAGATGATCCAGAGGTTGTGCTTCTCCGCGACGGCCACGAGCGCCTCGATCTCGGCCGGCGTGAGGACACGCCCCGTGGGATTGACCGGAGAGTTCACGATGATCGCGCGGGTCGCAGGCGTCAGCGCCGCGTTGATCGCATCGACGTCGAACGTGTCGAGCATGCGCACGGGGACGGCTTCGCCGCCGGCGAGGCGGACGCACGGCCCGTAGCTCACCCACCCGGGCTGCGGAATGAGCACTTCGTCGCCGGGCTCGATGATGCCCATCAAGGCACTCAGCAGCGCGAACTTGCCGCCGGGGGTGACGATGATGTCCTCGGGATCGTACGCCACCTCCGAGCGCTGGAGTTCGCGCCGGGCAATTGCCTCACGCAATGGGCGCTCCCCGATAGATGACCCGTAGTGCGTCGCGCCGCTGAGCATGGCGCGGTGCGCCGCTTCGATGATGCGGGGATCGGTGTCGAGATTCGGATCGCCGCTGTTCATGGCGATCACCTCGCGTCCCTGCGCACGCGCCTGCCGCACCCGCTCCGACATCTCGACGGTGGCAGACGGCTTGAGGGATTGAAAGCGCCCTGCGACTGCTGGAGCCGCCATTAGAACGCCCCCGACGGCTCAGGGCGACGCGCCGCGCCGAACACCAGCGTGTGGCCCACCGGCGTTGGTGAGCGAAACACGGCCGCGCAGAACGGTACCATGTGGCGAAGCGCATCCTCGGCGTCCGACGGATCGCACTTTCCCTCGGAAAGGATCGCCACGCGACCGGGGTTGGAGAGCGTGTAGTACTGCGCGGCGAGGAGGAACTGGAAGCGCCAGTACACTTCCTCCTCGCTGAACTGCGGCAGGACGTCGCGGATCGCGGCCGCGAACGTGCGGCTCACCGAGTTGAAGTGCCGGGAGATGAGGTCGGCCGCCAGGGATTCGTTCTCGTGCGAGAGCACGGCGCGCAACCGCAGGAAGCGGCGAGCCCCATCGGGGTCGTTCGGCCAGATCAGCGACGGACGCAGGTATGCCTCCAGGATCTGCTCGAGGAGCGGCGGGCGTCCCAGGCCTTCCGCGCATTCAGCAAGGAGCTGAAACCGCTCCGCGTTCATCGGTCCGCACCGCTTCTCGAAGATGCGTTCCAGCAATTCCTGCTTGGAGCCGAAGTGGTAGTGGATGGCGGCGATGTTCACTCCCGACGCGCGCGTGATCGAGCGCAGCGACACTCCCCAATACCCCTGCTCCGCGAACATCTCTTCCGCTGTGGCCAGAATCCGTTCGGGCGTCTGAAGATCCTGATCTCCACTCATGGGCATGCTTGGTGCGATGGGTTCATAGTCGTGTGGCGTCAGTGCGCCGGCCACCGGCGTTCCGCGACCCGGTCGATCGGTCGCGGAGTCGAGCCCGGACGCACGGCCTGTCGTGTCCGCAGGTCGTACCGATCGCCGCGTCGCAGGAAGTAGAACAACCCGCCCACGGTCCGCTGTGTCTCGGCAGGTTCGGGAAGGATCTGGCGCTGGTCGTCATAGATCAGCACGTAGCTGCCCCCGATCACCTCTGCGTCGTTTCCCTTGACCACGAGGGCGGTATTCTCGTCGATACCGATGCCGAGCATGCCCGGGTGCGCGCGCACGACCCCGATGAGGTCGAACTGGCGATTGCGCGCGAGGACGTGCGGATCGATGATCACGTCCCGCACCAGGCGAAAGCCGCGCCGCCAGTCCTTCTCGGGAATGGCGCGCTGCGCGGGCTCCGGTGACCGGAGCATCATGAAATCACTCTGGATCCGCGCTCCCGCCGAGCCACCGCCGACGACGCCGCCGCGCTCGAGGAGCGCGAAGAGCTCTCGATGGACGCGGGTGTCGAGGTAGGCATCGGCGTGCTTCCAGGAGTTGCCCTCGGCGAACCAGACGCCGCGTGCCGCGCGCATCGGCGCCACGAAGGCCTCGCTGTTGGCGATCGCCCGGTCTCGCGTGTGCAGGAGCGTGAGGTTGCGCGCCCCCGCGTTCCGGAGCAATCGCAGACAATCGCAGGAGTCGTCGTATGTCTCCGCGTTCCCCGACGTGGGAACGACGAGGATCGGCGCGTCGGGTCCCCCGGCCAGCTCAATGAATCGCTGGTAGATCTCGGGCGTCGTCTCCGCCCCCCCACTGATCACGAGCGCGCCACGTGCCGGCCCGTGCGGCTGCGCATCGAGCCCCACCGCCAACGGCGGGAGCACGACGAGACACAACGCCAGGAGGACGTTAGGCAGAGCGCGTGCGCGAAGGGATGCCACGACGTCGTCAGCCCAGGTTGGGGTTGGTCTCGGATTCCTGCTGCGAGATCGGGTAGCATCGATCCTTCCCGCTGCGATCGTCGAGTCGCAGGTTCGCCGGGAGGGGACCAGGCGTCACACCATCGGTGCCGTCGCCAAGCCAGCGTCGCCGCTCGCCCAGGGCGCGACCCTCGAGCCACAGCTCGATCAGCTTCTCGAGCTTGACCCAGGTCCACACCTCCTCGGCGGTTGTCGCGGTCCGGAGCGTGACGCCGACGGCGGTCCGGATCTCGTTTACGGTCGCGAGCGCTCCCTGCCAGTCCCCAGCGCGCAACCTCGACTCGGCGATGATGAGCTGGGTTTCTCGTCCCGAGGAAAGTTCAATCGGGCCATCCTCGCGGGTGTGCTTGCGCTGCTGCCAGTACTGGACCTGTCCGATCGCTCCGCGACCGTCCCCCAGGTCGGGAAGGGAGCCAAGGCCCACTCGGAATGGCGTGTCCGGGAACTTGCGATACGGCGTCCGCGGGTCCCTGAACTGGTCGAAGTTGTCGCCGTAGAACGTGCTCCACTGGCTGAAGTTGCGGCGCACCTGGTCGGTGGTGGCGATCGCCAGGCTGTTCGACTGCGTCATCGCGACGACGTTGAATGGCGTGCTGTACGAGAAGTCCTTTGGTACGAGGGCCGCATCGGCGGCGGCGCCGGCCCAGTTGCCCCGCCAGGTGCGCACCGACGCCCGACCCGCCAGCGCCGCGTTCTTCAACGGCGTGTTGTTCTTGGCGGTGGCGATGGTGAGCGCCTCGGTGAACGCGGCCTCCGCACGCTCGAAGTGCACCATGAACGGCATCTCGGCACCACCATCGATGACGGTCTTGCACACATGCTCGCCGAGCATGCGGTTCGAGTAGCCCACCTGGAGCAGGAGCGGAGCCGCCATCGCATAGTCCGCGAAGCGCTCGGCCCGCGATCCCTTGATGCGCACCACCCCTTGCTCCGCGAGCCAGCGGGCGAGCTGCCCGCGATTCACGACGCCGGCCTGGTCCGGCGTGAGCTGGTTGCGGAACTCCTGAACCGAGCAGGCGAAGGAGCCCGTCTGGCCGCTCGGAAACCACTCGCGGGAGATGACGGCACCGCACATGGAGAAGTTGCTGCCATCGGTGCCAAGGGCGGTGTTGAAGGCGCGGATCGCCCCGTTCACCACCGCGTCGTGCGCGGCCTCGACGTCGAGGAAGGAGTCCTCGACGGGGCCGGGGTTGGAGACGTCGAAGTCGCAGGAGGCGAGCCCTGCCACCATGGCCATGAGCCACGGAGCGCGGCGGACCCTCGAGGCGAGATGCCGGATGTGCATGGGAGTCTCTCGGGGGTTAGAAGACGAGGCGAAGCGCGGCCATGAACGTCGCCGGAGGCGGCGTCACGCCGATGCCTAACGCGCGCACGCGCTGCACGCCGGGCTCGGCGGCGCCCATCATCTCGGGCTCGAAGATGTCGAAGTCGTCGTTGACCCAGCGGATCCAGTTCTGGGCCGAGACCGTCAGGAAGGCGCTCGATGCCCCGGGGATGCGGAACGGCAACGCCGCCCTGGCCGTGATGTCGCGGACCTTGAAGAAGTCCGCCTTCTGGATGAAGGACCCTTGCCGGTAGAACCGGCTATCGCACTGCAGCCGGTCGCGCGCCGTGGTCTGGGCGCCGTTCCCTGCGGCTCGCAGGGCATTCCCGGCGAGGCAGCGGGGCCACGTCGTGATGGCCCGGCTTGCGGCGTCCTCGGAGGAGCCGTCGCTGACATAGTGCCCGCCCTGGTATTCGCTGCGGGCGGACAGCGTGACCTGCCATGGCAGTTCGAACGACGTGCTCAGGCCGAACGTGCGCGTCGGCGCGTTGGGGCCAAAGATGACGTCGGCCTTCGTGACGGGGTCCGCCAGCTCATTCGGGTTCAGCAGCTTCACGCCGCGCAGCACCATCAGGGGCTCGCCCTCGAGGAGCCATCCCTGGTTGCCCAGGCTCACCGGCGTGGCCTCTCCGAGGCTCAGCACCTTGCTGCGGTTCGTCGCGACGCTGGCGCCGACGTTCCAGCTCAGCCTGCGGCTCTCGATGACGCGGAAGTTGGTCTGCAGCTCAATGCCCTTGTTCTCGATCTCGCCGACGTTCCTGAGCTGCGAGCTCTGGAAGCCAGTCGATGGCACCGAACGCACGGGGAAGAGTGCGTCCTTCGTCTTTCCACTGTAGTACGTGAAGTCACTGGTGACGCGGCCGCCCAGCACGGACCAGTCGAACCCGACCTCCGTTTCGACGGTGCGTTCTGGGCCGAGGTCGGGATTGCCAAGGTTCTGCGGGAGGTACGCGGCCGCGGTGCCGAAGCCCGCTGGCGTCCACGTGCGGATGGCGTCGAAGGCGCCCGGCGCGCGCCCGGCGCTACCTAACGCGGCACGCAGCTTCATGTCGCCGAGTCGCTTCGGCCAGAAGCCCTCCTCGCTGACGACGTACGATCCGCTGATCTTGGGGTACGCCTGCAACCCGAAGCCGGTGCCGAAGACGCTGCTCCCATCGACCCGAAGGCCGGTCGTCAGGAAGTAGCGATCGCGAAAGCCGGTGAGGTTCTGCACGAAGAAGCCACCGGTGAGCACGCGCAGGCGATCCTCGGTCACGCTCTGGATCGACCCGGTCGACAGCGTGGGGTTGTTGGGTCCGGGGAAGTTCAGCGCATAGCCATCGATCGTCTGTTCCTCGGTGCTGATGAACTGACCGCCGGCGGAGAGGCTCGTCTTGAGCGTCGGGCGCAGCTGGAAGTCGAGGGTGGACACGAAGTCCACGGTGCCCTGCTCCGTGCGGAAGTTGCGCACGTCCAGGTCGCCGCGCGGCTCGAGCACGAAGGCGTACGGCCGGAGCCGGGTGAGCACGTTGGTCGCGCGATCATAGCCGATCGTGAGGCGATTCGACCAGTTGGAGCGCAGCAGGTACGTGGCGGTGAGTCCCGAGTTGATGCGGTCGATGTCGCTGTCGAAGTCCTGGTCGAGGAGCTTGTCGAGGTCTTCCTTCTTCGCGCTCGACAGGTGATTGAACTGCTGGCGCATGACGCCCATGATGAATCCCGACGGATTCACGCCACCGGCGACGTTGGAGATGTCGGACTTGGTGATGAAATTGTTCCACTCGAGGATCAGCCCATTGAGCGGGGCGAACGAGAAGTTGCCGCGGATGGACTGACGGCCCAGGGATTCGTTAGGCAGGACGCCTTCGCGGTCCTCGATCGAGCCCGACATGAAGTACTTGAGGGCGTCGGCGCCGCCGCGCACGCTGAGGTTGTACTGCTGCTGCGGACCGTTCTTGAGCCAGGGGTCGAGGTAGAAGTAGGGCTGGGGCTCGGGGGAGAAGGGCATGAGCTTCTGCGTGCCCTGCTGTGTCTCGAATTCCCAGGTGGTGCGCCCCGAGCTGCCGCGCTTGGTGAAGATCTGGATGACGCCAGCCGCCGCTTCGGTGCCGTAGAGCGTGGACGCAGCCGCGCCCTTGATGATCTCGATGCGCTCGATGTCGGCGGGATTGATGTCGTTGAGCGGGCTCTGGTTCTCGTTGTTGCTCCGCCGGCCGACAACGGACGGGTTCGGGTAGGGCTCGCTCCGTACGCGAATGCCATCGATATAGAGGAGGGGCTGGTTGCTCATGGTCGCGCTGACGTTGCCGCGTAGGCGAATCTGCGCCGCCCCGCCGATCTGCCCCGACCCCTGGAGAACGGTCATGCCGGGCGCTTGTGCCTGGAGCATCGTCTCCATGTTGACCGGGAGGTTGGGCTTGAGCGACGGGTTGAACACCGAGATGGCGTTGCCGACCTCGCGCTGTCGGGCGGCGCCAGCGGTCCCGGTGACCACGATCTGGTCGAGTTCGAGGGCGGCGCGGGTCATCGCTATGTCAACCGTCGCAGTCCCCCCAGCGGTGACCGTCACGGACTGCACGACTGGCTTCATGCCGAGGAGCACCGCGCGGAGCTGGTGCGCGCCGACTGGCACATTGAGAATTCGGAAACGACCGTCAGCCGCGGAGAGAGAGCCCATCTGGGTGCCCACAATGAAGACCTGGGCGGAGGCAACGGGCTGGTCCGTTCCTTCGACCGCGATTCGCCCGGCGATCGTCCCGACGTTCTGGGCGTGCAGCGGCGAGGCCGACGTCGTGATGGCCGCCGCCACGATGCAGTGGACCATAGCGCGGGGGAGAAGCCAACGGTTCAACGAGTGAGGGCCCATTGTAACTCCTTTTGTTGCATTATCTTGCGGTGGAACGCGGGAGGAATGTCGGCGGCGATGGGTACGTGCAGCGGGCGGTCGAACGTGGGAGTGCACAATCCAAGCGATGGTTTGGAACACTTGTATGTTGCGATTGATTCAATCCACCGTTTGAACGACGCGAACTTATGAAACCGGCGCAATCACTGTCAAGAGCCGACCTCGACTTCGAGCCTCGACGGCCCGCCCCAACTTCCCGGACGGACCTCTTCCTCTCCTTCACCTGGCTCGCCCTCCAGGGATTCGGCGGCGTCATGGCCGTGGTCCAGCGTGACCTCGTGGAGCGCAAGCGCTGGCTCACACCCGATGAGTTCGTCGAGGACTGGGCCGTGGCGCAGACGCTTCCAGGACCCAACGTCATCAACCTGGCGCTCATGATCGGCGCCCGGTCCTTCGGCCTCTCCGGCGCAATCGCCGCCGTCGCGGGACTCGTCCTGCTCCCGCTGGTCATCGTGCTCGTCCTCGGATCGGCCTACGCGGGCCTCGCCGACGTGCCCGCCGTGCGCGGGGCCATGCGCGGCATGGGCGCCGTCGCCGCCGGCTTGATCGCCGC
>JACMLI010000225.1 GCA_014379705.1 Gemmatimonadaceae bacterium | reverse complement strand
AGCTCCGAAACGCGCGTGAGGCCTCGCTCGACATCGGCCTGCGCGGTCGCCACGCTCACCCCCGCGCGCAATCGGCCGATGCCGCCCCAGTTGAATCCCCCGCCCATTCTCTCCGCCGGATCCATCACCAAAGGCGCCCAGGCCTGGGTACCAGCATCGGGGAACCGGAAACCCGCCGGCATGATGCCCACCACCTCGACATCATGCCCATCCATCTGAACGGTGCGACCGACGAGCGATGGATCGGCACCGAAGCGGCGTCTCCAGAAGTCTTCGGAGAGGATCACCACCCGTGCGCCGTTCGGGCGTCCCTCGTCCTCGCTGAAGGCTCGACCACGTAGCGGGGCGGCGCGCAGCAACGGAATCACCGACGGCGTGATCGACGCGATGCGCAATCGCTCTGGTTGCGCACCCCCCAAGGGATCCGAGAGGCTCATCGACTCCGACGTATACAGGCCGAGGCTCTCGAATGACGTGTTGACCTTCTGGTAGGTGAAGTAGGTGCTCATCGACTGGCCCACTTCGCCCATGTTGAGGCCGGGCGCGGCGTGCCCCATGCCGACGAGCTGGTCCGCTTCAGCGTAGGGTAGTGGCCGCAGGAGCACCGCGTTCACGACCGTGAAGATCGCCGTCACCGCCCCGACGCCCAGGGCGAGCGTGAGCGTCGCCGTGATGGTGAACAACGGGGCTCGGCGCAGGGAGCGCCACGCATACTTGAGTGGCAGGGAGCCGAGTGAGGAGGCGGCCATGAGTGCTCGGGGTGGCTGGTGTCGACCGGGTCGTACGGCCCTCCGACGCGCGACGTTTCATGTAGAGGCGCGGGGCTGGCCGGCTCGGAGCCGGGGGCTAGCTTGACGGCTGGCGGGCCAACAGGGCGGTCGTGGCAACCCATACGCCCCATACGCCCCATACGCCTCCGGAAAGATGCGCCTCTCGCTCGCCCTCGCCGTCGCCCTGATCGCGGCCCCCGTCCCCATCGCCCGCGCGGTCGCGCAGGGTGCCGACACCCCGTTCATCGGCGTCCGGGTCGACCAGGAGCGAAACAAGCTCCTTCTCGATCTCACCGCAGATCGTCTCGGGAAGGACTTCCTGCACCAGAGCGTGTTGGCGACCGGCGGCGGTGTTCCCGGACTCGGGCTGGACCGTGGCCAGACTGGGGGGAGCGTGATCGTCCGGCTCGAGAAGCGCGGCAAGCGGGTCGTGCTGCTGCGTGACAACTGGCGGGTGCGCGCGATCGGCGCAGACGCTGCCGGCCAGCGTGGAGCGAGCGAGGCGTTCCCGACCTCGGTGGTGGCATCGTTCCCCATCGAGTCCGAGGCCAACGGGGTGATCGTCGCCGATGCGACGTCGCTCTTCCTCTCCGATACGTATGGCATCGCGGAGTCGATCCGGCGTGGCCAGCAGGGCACGGCGCGCATCGACGCGAACCGCAGCTGGATCGACGCGTCGCGCACGAAGGCCTTCCCGCGCAACACCGAGATCCACGTCGTCCTGACGTTTGGCGTCGACAATCCCGGGCCGGGACTGCGACGCGCGGCGCCGGACGCGTCGGCGCCCACCTTCGAGGTGCATCACTCCCTCGTGGCGCTCCCCGATACGGCCGGGTTCCGCGGTCGCGTTCCCGATCCACGCACCGGATTGTTTGGGGGTGACTTCAACGACTTCGCGCAGGGATTCCAGGGGACGTACGGCGGCGGGAACACGGCGCGCTGGCGCCTCGTGCCGAAGGACCCGGCGGCGTACCAGCGCGGGCAGCTGACGGAGCCGGTCACGCCGATCGTGTATTACCTCGACCCGGCGATCCCCGAGCCGTATCGCACCGCGTTCCGGCAGGGGGGCGGCTGGTGGAACACGATCTTCGAGGGGGCGGGCTGGAAGAACGCCTTCCAGGTGCGTGACCTGCCGGCCGGCGCCGACGCCATGGACGCGCGGTACAACATGATCTACTGGGTGCACCGCAGCGGTCCCGGCCCCTCCGTGGGTCCGTCGCTGTCCGACCCGCGCACGGGAGAGATCCTGCGTACCGTCGTGCGCATGGATGCGTGGCGGTCGCTGATCGACTACAACATCTATGCAGGGCTCCTGCCCGCGGCGGGGCCCGCGGGGTTGAACGTCACCGCCGAGGCGTTCGCGATGAATCGTCGCCGGCAGCACGTGGCGCACGAGATCGGGCACACGCTCGGCATGTCGCACAACTACATCGCCCACGCGCAGGGACGCTCGAGCGTGATGGATTACCCCTTCCCGCTCATCACGGTCGACGGCGGCGGGCGGCTCGACCTCACGAAGGCCTACGCCCCGTTTGCCGGTGCGTGGGACTCGCTGGCCATCCGGTACGGGCACACCTGGTATCCCGACACGGCCAGTGAGCGCGCCGGGCTCGCAAGGATCGTGAAGGAGATCCTCGATCGCGACGTGCGCTTCGTGGCCGACGAGCATGCGGGCGCCACCGGGTCGATCCCCGAGGTGACACGCTGGGTCGAGGGGAAGACGATGTTCGATGCCGTGGAGCGCACGTCGGCGGTGCGCCGGGTGGCGATCGACAAGTTCGACGCGAGCGCCATCAAGCCGGGGGAGCCGATGTACCTCCTCAACATGCGCTTCGCCCACGTGTACCTGCACCACCGGTACTCGCTGGAGGGGCTCGTGAAGTACGTGGGCGGGATGGACTTCCGCTACGCGATCCGCGGCGACGGGCAGGTGCCGACGACGATCCTCCCTGCGGCCTCGCAGCGGCGCGCGTTAGGCATGGTCCTCGACGCGCTCGAACCGGCGCAGCTCGCCATCCCGGAGCGGGTGATGGCCCTTATTCCCCCCGTGCCCTACGGCGGGGACGACGCGCTGCAGTGGATCGGATCGGCCGGGGGCACGTCGTTCGACCAGATCTCACTGGCCGGAGGCCTGGCGACAGAAGTCGTAGAGGGGCTCCTGCACCGCGAGCGCGCCGCGCGGGTGGTGCAGTTCAGTGCCAGGGACGCCTCGCTCCCGACGCTCGACGAAGTGGTCACCACGATCGTCGACCGCACGTGGGGAGCTCCCCCGGCATCGGACCCCGGGTCACAAGCGCTCCGCCGCACGGTGCAACGCGTGGTGCTGAACACCCTCCTCGACCGTGCGGGTGACAAGCAGGCCCTCGCCGAAGTGCGGCAGGGCGCCGAGTGGCAGTTGCAGAAGCTCGACCAGCGGATCGCCAGTCTCAGTGGCGGAAGCGCGGCCGACCTGGCGCTGCGCGCGGCGGCGCGTCGCGAGCTCGCCCGCTACTTCGATGGCGATGACGACCCGTCGACGCGCTCGCGGTTCGTGGTGATCCCGCTCCCCTGGCCGTAGTTCTTCGTCCCACCACGGGTTCGCTCTGGCGAACCCGTGACGTGCGCCACAGTTTGTATACAAAATCTGGTACGGCGTCGCCCGCGAAGTCTCCGGGTGATGCCGCGTGGCTCTCCTCCGTCCTGCCCCCCCGATGCCATCGAACGTGAGACGTCCGCGCCCGCGGACCCCCCGTTCCACCCTGGTGCTCACCTGGATCGCCCTCGCGGCATTCCTGGGCGTGGCACCCGCCCTCGCCGCCCAGACCGGTACCATCACCGGACGCGTGACCGAATCGGCCGCGTCCGGCCCGCTCTCCGGCGCCACGCTGCAAGTCGAGGGCACGCGCCTCGGTGCGGGGACGGCCAATGACGGCCGCTACCGCATCACCGCCGTGCCTGCCGGCTCGCACACGGTTGTCGTGCGACGGCTCGGGTTCAACCCGCAGCGACGCACCGTGACGGTCACCGCTGGGGCCGAGGCCACCGCAGACTTCGAACTGCAGTCGAGCCCCATCGCGCTCGACCAGGTCGTCATTACCGGTACGGCCGGCGCGCAGGAACGACGCTCGGTCGGCAACGCCGTGTCGACGATCTCGGCGGCCGAGGAGCTGTCGAAGTCGGCGGCACCAAACATCGGGGCGCTGCTGAATGCGAGGGCGACGGGTGTGACGGTGCTCCCCCGCAACGGGCGTTTGGGGGCCGGACCCGCCATCCAGGTGCGTGGACGCGCCTCCCTGTCCCTCGAGAACAGCCCGCTCATCTACGTGGACGGCGTCCGCGTGAACAACTCCACGTCGACCGGGCCATCCGGCGTCTCCGGGGGCCTCGGCGGCCAGGGCTCGACGATCGGCGGACGGTTGAACGACATCAACCCCGAGGACATCGAGAGCATCGAGGTCATCAAGGGCCCCGCGGCGTCGACGATCTACGGCACGGAGGCGGCGAACGGCGTCATCCAGATCATCACCAAGCGCGGCTCGGCGAACACCGAGGCGCAGGTGAACCTCGGCGCCGAAGTCGGGTCGCTCGAGTTCCGCGACGCCGTGGGCCGCATCGAGACGAACTACATGCGGAATCCCGCCGGCGAAGTGGTGCCCTGGCACGGACTGCAACAGGAGATCGACAGCGGGCGCGGGTTCTACCGCACGGGACAGACGCGGCGCTACAACGGCGCGGTGTCCGGCGGCCGTGACCTCTTCCGCTATTACCTCGGCGGGTCCTACCAGAACGATCTCGGCATCGAGCCAAACAATACGCTGCGCCAGTCGGCCGTGCGCGCGAACCTCAACGCTGCGGTCCGGCCCACCATCGACGTCGCGTCGAGCCTTGGCTTCCTCGTCCTGCGAAACCGGCTGGGTGCCGACTACGGCGCCTCCCCGTTGCTCGGGGCCCAGGTCGGCCACCGCCTGCTCTTCCCGGCGACCCGCGGGTTCTT
>JACMLI010000024.1 GCA_014379705.1 Gemmatimonadaceae bacterium | reverse complement strand
TCCACGTTGGCGACGCCGATCCGGCTTCCACCAAGGCGGTCGAACGTCGGGCAGTCGCTCGTGTCCGAGGCCTCGCACTCGTTGACGTCGAAGCTCGACGGATCATAGCCACGAATGAGGTACGGCTGACCGACGAACAGCGGCTGCAACCGGTCGCTCTCGGCGCCCGGTCCGTAGCGGCCGTAGTGCATCCCGCGAAAGGCGAGGGTGATCGGCTTGGCGAAGAGGTAGCGGCGGAAGTCGGCGAGGGCAGTCGTGTAGTTGACCGTGCCGATGCTCGGCGAGACCTCGAAGCGATAGCGACCGCCGGCCACCGGCGACACGAAGCCGAAGAACGAGTAGTCGCCCACGTACGCCGCCGTCGCGGTGCCGAACGTCAGCGCGTCCCCGGCCGGCTCACTCCCCCGCACCTCGCGAATGACGTTGTCACCCACCAGGTACAACGAGTCCACGTCGCGACTGAATGAAATGCGCTGCGCACCCGCACTGAACTCGAAGCGCCGGGTGGTGGAGAGGGGATATTGCAGGAGGCCCTGCGCGTTGTCGTAGAACACGCGCTGGATCTCGCGGCGATAGATCGTGCCGGCAACGGTTTGGCCGTTGACGTCGAACGTAGTGTTGGTGAATGTCGCGAATCCACCGGCAAGCGGCATATGGTAGGCCTGGCCCCCCCAGTTCCAGCGGTTCTCACGATTCAGGTAGAACACCTGAGCCCCGAGGTCCTTGATCTCGCCCTGTGCCTGCACGACCGCCTGCAGGTTACGGTTCCCCAGCTCATCGGAGAACGACAGCCCGATGCCGCCGTTGATGCCGGTGCCGTATCCGCCTCCAGCCGAAATCCCGACCGTGGGCCCGCCGATGTAGTCGAGCTTGAGGTTCGATCGGTAGGGCACGGTGCCAATCGGCGCGAGCGACGGCAACCCTTCGGTGACCTGCTCGAGGCTCTCATCGACGAGCGCCGCGCGGCCCTGGCTGGGCGGAAGGATCCCGGCAACGCGCTGCGACGCGGCACTCACGGATTCCCCCATCGTTTCCGCCGCTGACAGCGAACGGATGCTGTACCCCTGCTGGTCAAAGATCGAGAAGAGCATCGTGCCGTTGCGCGCAACGGTGATCGCCGGAGAGAGTCCGCTGATGCCGGAGATGCCCGTCGAGACGCGCGTCACGCGACGCACCTCACCCGAGGAGAGCACGAGTCGATAGACATCGCTCACGCCATCCTGGTCGGACACGAACAGGATCGACGTGCCATCGGGAGTGAACTGCGGGTTGACGTGCTTGCCCGTACCAAAGCGCGGGAGCAGCTGGATCGCACCGGCCGCGAGATCGAATACGCCGAGGCGCATCTCGCCGAAGCGCATCTGCGTGAAGTCGGTCTCCGGGCCAGCGTCCGTCACGAAGGCGAGGCGCTTGCCGTCCGGGCTCCACGAGGGCTGCAGCTGTGCCTCGCGATCGTTGGTGACCTGGCGGGTCTGTCCCGTCGTCAGGTCGTGCAGGTAGAGGTCGGACAGGCCTCCCTTGTAGCCAGTGAAGGCGACCACGTTGCCGTCGGGGCTCCACGAAGGATCGGCCATGGCCCCCACCCCACTCACCTTGATGCGACGTTCGATGCGACGTGACGACACGTCCATCACGTCGATCTCATTGTCCCCCTGCGCGTACACGACGAACGCGAGCTTCTGGCCATCGGGTGACCAGGTGCCGGCCGAGCTCAGGAAGCTCAACTGGTCGAAATGCGAATTGGTCGTGACGGACGTGAGCTGCTCCAGCACACGCCCGGTCTCCACATCGGCGAGGTAGAGATCCATGCCAAAGAGACCGCGGCTGGAGAAGTACGCCACGTATTTCCCGTCGGGGCTCACCGCTGGCGAGATGTTCTGTTCACCGCGCCCACCGGCGAGGGCGACGGGACGCCCAACGCGATCCGGGGCCGTGCGCTCGCGCACGACGTCGCCATAGGCGGCACGGATCGCATCGTGCCATTGCCGGCCGAGCGAGTCGGTGGACACACCTAACGCGGACGCCACACCCTTCTCCCACCCCTCATTGAGCGATGCCCGAAAGACGCGGTTCACCGCGTCATCGCCGAACCGTCCACCGATGTAGGCCCACAACGCCTGGCCGTAGCGGTAGGGGAAGTAGCGCGGGTCGCGCGTGAGCTGGTCGAGCGTCGGCAGGTCGTTGCGGCGCAAGGCGTCACGCAGCCACATCGCGGTGTTGGGATCCACGCGCCCGAGGCTCAGGTATTCGGCCATGCCCTCGATGAGCCAGAGGGGCACGTTGCCGATGGAGCGGAGCCCACCCCTCGCCGTCACCGCGATGCGATACTGGAACACGTGGACCAGCTCGTGGCCGAGCACGTGATCGGTCTCGGCGTAGCTGCCGGTATACGGCATGATGACGCGTTCCCGCAGCCCTTCGGTGACGCCGCCGGTTCCCTGCGAGATCTCACCCTCGATGACGTTCGATTGCTGGAAGTCGGGGGGATCGGCGTAGAAGATCAGCGGGTTCGCAGTGAACTCGAGCTTGAGCAAGGCGCGGTGTCGCGCATACCAGCGCTCGGCGAGTCGTGCCGCATCGACCGTGGCCACCGATTCCGCCGGATAGAAATGGATCCGGAAGTGATCGGTGGGCATGATGCGGAAGTCGAGCTTGTCGTACTGGACCTTGTTGCGTCCGAAGTACTGTGCCTCCGCGCGACTCGACGTGAGGCTACTCGCGCCAGCGATGGCGAGAAGGAGCGCAACGGGGTACAGGCGAAGGATCGATCGCGGCACGGGGCACGTCCGGGTGCGTGAAGACCTGGCACTCTACCCCCGCGCACGTCATGAGTTGCCCGCCGCTTAACCTATCCCGCAGGAGGTACGCGAGTACCAACGGAACGGGTGATCCAGCGCAGAACCGCGTTGGCTCCCAGGGAGTCGCCAGCGGCTCGGTGGGAGGCGGCGAGACGCTCGGCGAGTTGCTGCACGGCGCGGGTGGTGTCAGGCGTCGTGGTGCGCAGCATCGCCAGGGCGCGGGGCCTGCAACGGGATGGCCTCCCTCGGACGCCCGCGACACGAAAGAAGGCGCGCCCTCAGACGTCGCAGATGCGATGCCCCTGCGCGAGCGACGTCAGGGGGTCGCGCTTCGGGATGAACTCCTGCCCGACAAACCCTGTGTAACCGAGATCGGCGATCGCGCGCATGATCGTGGGATACTGCAACTCCTGCGTCTCGTCGATCTCGTTCCGGCCGGGCACTCCGCCGGTGTGAAAGTGCCCGATGGCGGTGAAGTGATCACGGATCGTGCGGATCACGTCGCCCTCCATGATCTGCATGTGGTAGATGTCGTAGAGCAGCTTGAAGCGCGGGCTGCCCACGCG
Source organism: Gemmatimonadaceae bacterium (assembly GCA_014379705.1). Lineage (GTDB taxonomy): Bacteria > Gemmatimonadota > Gemmatimonadetes > Gemmatimonadales > Gemmatimonadaceae > RBC101. The sequence goes on along the minus strand of JACMLI010000024.1, from coordinate 11,495 downwards.
CTTCACCAGCTCCGCGCCCCATGGCGTGCGGTCGCACATGTAGTCCTTGTGGTCGACCTTGGAGTTGAGCAGCTCCATGCAGATCGTCACGCCGAGTCGCTCGGCGGTGGGCGTGATGCGCTGCAGGCAGCGTACGCAGTTCTCGAGGCCCTCGCCATCCGACATCCCGGCCCGGTTGCCACTGAACACGATCATGTTCGGCAGCCCTGCCTGCGCGACCAGGGGAAGCAATCGCTCGGACGCAGCGACGAGTCGGTCGTGCTCCGACGGGCGGTTGAATCCCACCGGGATGGTCGATGGTCCATTCGCCATTGCGCACGTCAGGCCATGCTTCCTGACCGTGGCCCATTGCTGCTCGCCGAGTAACTCCACCGACTCCAGCCCGATGCGCTTTGCCGCTGCGCAGAGGTCGTCGAGCGGGATCTTGTCGTAGCACCACTGGCATACGCTCTGCCTGATGCGCCCCGCCCCCTCGCGCACGGCGGCTTCGAGCGACGAGAAGTCGATGCTCGTCACACCGAGTGCCATCATGCCTCCCGCGCGCGTGAGCGCATCGCGGCGGTTCACGCGCGCAACCTCTTCACGGCCTCGAGGCTCGTCGTGATGGACTCGAACGGGACCTTGGCGTTGTCCTGCTCCACGTAGAAGTGCTCGATGGTGCCCTTGCCCGCATCGATGATCTTCTGGAAGTCGATACTGCCGGCGCCGACCTCCGTCATCTGGCCATCGGCGGCCAGGTCCTTCACGTGCACGAGGGGGAAGCGCCCGGGGTAACGGGTCATGTACTCCGCGGCATCCTTCCCCGCCTTGGTGATCCAGTAGAGGTCGAGCTCGAAGTCGACCAGCGTGGGATCGCACTCGCTCAGCAGGATGGTTTGCCCATCGGTGCCTCCCTCGACCGGGAGGAACTCGAAGTCGTGGTTGTGGTAGCCGAACGAGATGCCGCGCGCACGGGAGGCGGCGGCGGCCTTGTTGAAGTCGGCAGCAAGGCGCTTGTAGACGTCGGCACCACCACGCTGCGCCTCGGTGAGGTACGCGACGATCAGCCACTGGTGGCCCACGGCGGCGGCTTCGTCGAGTTTCTTGTCCCACCCTTCACCGATGCTGTCGAGTCCGACGTGGGCCGAGGGTGCCACGAGGCCATTCAGCTGGAGGTTCGCGGCGACCTGCGCAGGGGTGCGCCCGAAGTACCCCGCGAACTCGACTTCCTTGTACCCGATCTGCGCCACACGCGCGAGCGTCTCCTCGACGTTGCGCTCCATGTCCGCGCGCATCGTGTAGAGCTGGAGCCCGGGGCGCGCGAGGGTCCCGCCTGTTTCCGATGGTTTGGCGCACGCGGCGAGCGCCGGGAGACCGAGCGCGGCGGCGGCCGCTCCCATGGTCATCGTGGAGAGGGCTTCGCGGCGCGTCACCCGTGTGCGGTCAGTCATGGCATCTCCGTCGAATGGCGGCTGTCGAGTGTCCAACGCTACCCCCCACGACACCCTCGGTCCAGACGCCCAGTCACAACGCACCACCGTAATCGCTTGCACCCGTCCATCCCGTCTACCCCGTCCACCCGTCCGCTCTATCTCACCACGCTCCCTGTCGAATCCCCGAGGATCAGGAAGCGATGCGCCCACCACGGCGCGATGCCGTCTCGCATCACGCGTTCGTGGAACGCGCGGAGCGTGAACGCGCTCCCCTCCTTCGCCCGCACGTCCTCGCGCAGCTTGAACATCGCGTGCTTGCCCAGGAAGTAGCCGCCGTTCGTGGGATCGTAGACCACGCGTACCGCCTCCTGCCGCGCCGCCGGCGCGGGCACGAACGCCTGTTCCTCGAAGAACTTCGCGGCGTCGTCCACGCTCCAGGCCCCCAGGTGCGTGTAGATGCCGGCCATGAGTCGACAGATGCGCGTCATCGATTCCGACAGCTGCGCGAGGGCATAGCGCGGGTCATCCTCGTGGAATCCCTGCTCCACGACGAGATGCTCGGCGTAGTGCGCCCAGCCGTCCTGGCCAGATGAGGGCTGGGGAAACGGGTTCAGCCCGATCCAGATGCGACGGATCTTGCCCGGCGTTTCGCGCATGTAGAGGGAATGCACGAAGTGCCCCGGCATCGCCTCGTGCGCCGAGGTGATGGCGAGTGAGCCGCGGTTGAACCGCTCGAGCCATGCGTCCTGTTGCTCCACCGGCCAGGTCGCGTTCGCATCGGTCACGTAATAGATGGAGCGGACTGGCACCTCCTCCAGCGGCGGCGACGCGTGCATCGAGGCGAGCCCGAGGTCGAACGGGCGCGACGCCTCCACGACCACCTGTTCTCCCGGAGGAATCCCCGCGAGGTCCTTCGCCGTCACGAAGGCCTGCAGGTCCGCCACCGCGGCCTGCGTGGCCGCCACAAGCTCGCCTTGCTTAGGGTGATCCTTGCGCAGCGATCGCCAGACGTCGATCGCGGGCCGCGTGGGATCCACCTTCGCGGCGACGTCCTTGAAGAGCGCCTGTTCGCGGGACAGCTCGCGGGCGCCGATCGCGAGGAGGTCCTTCGCCGGAACGTCAATGAGTTCTTCCGCGCGATACCGCGCCTCGACGTAGGCCTCTCCGAGGGCATTCTTGCCATTCGCGCGCGGCAGGAGGTCGGTCTTCATCCAGGTCACAAAGCCGTCGATCGCGATGCGCGCGTCGGCCGCCTCGCGCAGCATGTCGTTGCGCGAGTCGCCCCTCGGCCCAGGGAACGCCTTGGCGAGGTCGTCGCCGAGCATCGCGCTCGCTCCCTCGAACATCGTGATGCCTCGCTCGACGAGCACCCGTGGCGGATTGTCGAGGTTGGTGCGTGCCGCCTCCAGCAGGCGAGGCACGTGGCGCAGCTTGTTGCGGATGCGCCGCATCCGGTTCTGCGCACGCGAACTCTCCATCGTCATGAGGTTGTGCACGCCGTCGGCGATGGCCGACGCGTAGATCATCGGGTTGCGCGCGTGGTTGCGCATGCCGTCGAGCTCGAGGAGCCAGGCATCGATGATGCCGTCGAGGATGCGGTGATCCACCAGTTCGTCCGGTGGCAGCTCGCGGCGCGGAATGGCGGCCAGCTCAAGCTTCACGCGGCGGAGCCATGCCACTTCCGCGGCCACGGCCTTGGGGCTGTAGTCCTCGAGCTCGCCGTCGTGGTCGTGGATGCCATTGCCGGCGGCAATCGACGGGTGGCGCTTTGCCCACTCGTCGAGGTAGTCGTCGGCGAGCCGTGCGAAGGCCTGCGCCGCGGGCGTGCTCGTGCCATACGTCGACGCGGGGGTGACCGGAGGTGGAGGCACCCGGCGTTCCGCCCAGTACGCGACGCCGGCCCCGACGACGAGCAAAAGCGCAAAGGCCCAGGCGCGCATCAGGCGATCCCCCGGGTGGCGGCATGGACGATGGCGCGAGCGAACACGTCGACTTCCTCCAGGGTGGTGTACACGTTAGGCGTGACGCGGATCGCGCTGAACTCGTTGGGCACCTCGCGCGGGCGCACGTGCACGCGATGCTTCGCCATGAGCCAGTCGGTGAGCTGCGGCCCGGTCACCCCGTCGAGGCTCATGGCGCCGAGGGCGCAGGACTGGGCGTCGTCGTCAGGCGTGAGGATCTTCACGCGCGGCAGGTCGCGCACGGCGTTCACCCAGCGGCGTCGCAGCAGGCGCAGTCGCGCCGCCTTTCGCTCGGGACCGATCGCTTCCCAGAAGTCCACGGCCTCGGTGATCGGGTTGCGGATGTGCACGGGAAACGTGCCGATGCCCTCGAACTTCCGGATGTTGTCGGCCATCTCCGGCGGCGACGCGAAGAGCGACCAGACGCGCGGGATCTTCGCCTTGCGCACGTACAGGAAACCCGTACCGACTGGGGCGCTCAGCCACTTGTGCAGTGAGGTCCCGAAGTAGTCGCAGTCGAGCTCGTCGCGCGTGAATGGGAACTGCGCGAACGAGTGGCCACCGTCCACGACGACCTCGATGCCCTTTGCGCGCGCCATCTGGCAGATGCGACGCACCGGGAAGACCTGGCCGGTCGTGTAGTAGACGTGCGAGACGTGGATGACCTTCGTGCGTGGCGTGATCGCGCGCTCGACCCGACTCACGAGGTCGTCGACGCTTGGTGGTGGCGATGGAAATGAGATGAACCTGAGCACCACGCCGTCGCGCCGCTCGCGCTGGCGCCACGTCGTCACCATCGACGGATAGTCCTGGGTCGTGGTGAGGATCTCGTCGCCGCGTTCGAGCGCGAGCCCGAACTGCACCGCTTCGAGCGCCTCGGTGGTGTTGCGCGTGATTGCGATCTCCTCAGGATCGCAGCCGAACCGGGTCGCCAGCCGTCGACGGACGACCTCGAATCCGGGATAGAGCATCTCGTCCACGTAGTACGAGGGGCTCATGTTCGTCATCGTGAGGTAGTCGACCTGCGCCCTCTGCACGGAGCGTGGCGAGGGGGCGACGGAACCATTGTTCAGGTTGATGTTGTTGCGGTCGACGGTGAACGCCTGCTGCACCTGGAACCAGAAGTCCTCGTCGTCAGCGATGGCCACGGCGGACGAGCCCGGTGCCCAGCCGACGAGGCGTTCGGCCACGCGAGGTGTCGAGGCGTTGAGGGTCGCAACACCGGCAGTGGCGGACACGACGAAGTGGCGACGATTCATGGGGAGCGGTGCGAGTCTCGCTGGGACGGTCGCGATGGCCCGGCAAAGGTGTGACGCGGCGGCGCGCAATGCGAGCCGGAGGTTGACGACGTCCATCGCGCGGGCGAAAGTGGACGCGGGCGGGCTCGCCGTCCTACCAACTCGAGTGAGGCACCCGTATGGGCATCAGCCGACGTTCCTTTGTCGCCACGGCGGCGTCCCTGGCGGCGGCGGCGAAGGCCAGTCCGGCGTGGGCCGCCGGGACGCCATCGGCGCTCGTCAGCGACGACCCGCTCGGCGTGCGGGCCGACTTTCCGGTCGCGTCGACCCGGACGTACCTCAACTCGGCGTACATCGCCCCGGTGCCACGCCAGGTGGTCGCGGCAGGCCAGGCGTTCGTGGAAGCCAAAGCCGTCCAACCGATCTCGCTCGGCGACATGCTCCGCAAGACCAACGAGGTTCGCGCGCAGTTCGCGCGCCTGGTGAACGCCGGGACCGACGAGATCGGGTTCCTGTTTTCGACCAGCGAAGGGGAGAACATCGTCGCCAATTCGCTCGACTTGGGCAGGGGCGACAATGTCGTGATCGACGAGCTGCACTACGAGACCGAGTTTGTGCTGTACCGGGAAATGGAGAAGCGGCACGGCATCGAGCTCCGCGTCGCGAAGCACCGCGACGGCGTGGTGACGGCGAAGCACATGGAGCCGCTCGTGGACAAGCGCACGCGCCTTGTCTCGGTGGCGTGGGTGTCGCACCAGAACGGGTACCGGCACGACCTGCGGCCGATCGCCGACCTCGCGCATGCCCACGGTGCCTTGTGTTACGTGGACGGCATCCAGGCCGTGGGCATGTTTCCTACCGACGTGAAGCAGGCTGGCATCGACTTCCTGTGCGCCGGCACCTACAAGTGGCTCCTCGGAAGCTTTGGCGTGGCACCGTTCTACATCCGGCGCGAACTGCTCGACCGCGTGCGGCTCGACCGGTTCGGGGCGCTGCACGTGGCAAAGGAGCTGCCCGACGGCCAGTTCGAGATCCACAAGACGGCGCGCCGCTTCGACTACTCGACGCTGCCCTTCTGCGAGGTCTACCAGCTCGGTGCCGGCCTCGCCTACCTCGAGAAGGTTGGCGTGAGCCGTATCGAGCAGCACACGGTGCCGCTGGCGCACGCCCTGCGCGAGGGCCTGGTGAAGCAGGGCTACAGGGTCTTCACGCCGCCGAACAACGCGTCATCGATCGTATCGTACTTCGTCGACAAGGATCCGGCGGTGCTCAGGAGCGCCTTCGAGGCGGCCAGGGTCGACGTGACCGTGCGCGATACGAAGATGGTGCGGGTCTCCCCGGCGCTGTTCAACACGGATGAGGATATCGCGCGCTTCCTGGACGTGACGCGCACGCTGGTGTAGCTGAACGACACGGGGCTCCGGCTTCCGCCGGAGCGACGGCTACTCTCTCCCGTCTCCTCCACTTTTCGTCGCTCCGGCGAAGGCCGGAGGCCCGTGTCGTTGCTCTTGTGCCGGCGTACGGCCAATGGGGCGTACCGGCGGCATCGGGTGACGCTCGTTGCGAGTGCACTTCGGAAGAGTGAAGGCCATCGCCGCTGGCGCGGCGCGCGGAGAGCCCCGCAGGGTGACCGATCGTCCGCAGCGCAGGATCAGCCTGACGACACTGGGTCCCGGATCTGCGCTCGCTCACGCTCGCTTGTCCGGGATGACGGCGAGGGGAGGGCTCGCTGGTCCGGGATGACGGCAAGGGGAGGGCTCGTTTGTCCGGAATGACGGCAAGAGGAGCGCTCGCTTGTCCGGGATGACGGCAAGGGGAGGGCTCGTTTGTCCGGGATGACGGCGAGGGGCGTTGTCGCTCCTGCGAAGGCAGGAGCCCAGCGTCGTTACTGCCCGCCTGCCCGCCTGCCCGCCCGCCCTAGTGCGTCATCCCGTAGATGAGGTAGTTGATCGCCAGCTTGTACGCGTCGTTCGTCACGTTCACCGGCCAGAACCCGTCGTCCGACCACTCCATGAAGTCGCCGATGTCGGTGTTGTAGTTGATGATCACCATCAGCCGCTTCGTGGGATCGTTGTCCTCGTAGATGCCGAAGAAGTGCGCGTTGAGGTACGTCGCCTGGGGGTGGTGCATCTTCAGCGAGTCGATGTGGAAGAACGCGTCGAAGATCGGGTGCGTCACGTCGAGTTCCACGATCCGGGCGTCGGGCAGCACGCGACGCATCGAGCGCTCGAAGTTCAGCCACTCGTTGCGCATGAAGTCGTCGACGATCAGGAACCCGCCCTTCGCAAGGTAGGTCCGCAGTCCCGCCGCCTCCGAGTCGGTCGGGACCCAATAGCCCGGCTCGGACAGGTACGACACCGGATACTTCATGAGCTCGGGGTCGTCCATGTCGTGAATGTTGCTGCCGGCCTGGTGCGGCTCGAGCGCGGTCACCTCACGCATCATCGTCATCAGGTGCCGCTCCATGGCGGGATAGTCGAACTCCCAGCCACTCCGCTCGTGCACCTCGTAGCGCAGGCGCGCGAAGGTGAAGCGACCGTCGTATGGCACGTTCGCCTCTTCCCGGACGGTGCTCCAACCCCGGGACCGGCGTTGCGCCCACACGAGCCACGGCGCACCCACCAGGAAGAGGGCGGCAAGCATTACGAGGACGCGGCGGAGGCGCGCGGCACGGGCCATCACCCATCCAACCTGCGCCGCGCGCACCGCCACGCAACCCTCGACGCCGCAAGGCGCGGGACGAGGCCGCCGGACGCTGCGCCGGTGTGACCGGCGGGATACCTTGGACCGCCCCCTCCCACCGGTCATGCGCTCACTTCTCCTGCTGGCTACCCTTGTCCTTCCCTCCGCGGCCTCAGCCCAGGCCCCTCGTGACAGCGTCATCGCCACGATCAATGAGTTCTTCCGGGCGATGACGGCCAAGGACTCCGCAGCGTCGGCCGCCGTCCTGCACCCCGACGGCGTGATGTTCTCGTCCAGCCAGCGAGGCGACTCGACGACGCTGCGTCGCAGCACCTTCGCGAGCTACCTGGGCTCCATCACAACCATGAAGGGCGACCTGCTGGAACGGATGTGGGAGCCCACGGTGCTCGTGCATAGGCAGCTCGCGACGGTCTGGACAGCCTACGACTTCCACACCGACAAGAAATTCTCGCACTGCGGCGTGGACGTGTTCAACCTCATGCGACACCAGGGACGCTGGAAGATCGTATCGGTGGCCTACACCGTCGAGCCGACGGGGTGCGCCGAGAGTCCGCTGGGGAAGCCGAAACAGTAGGCGCTCGTTAGGCGCGTGGACGGGCTGGCGACACCGGGTCCCGGATCTGCAGGCGCTACGCGCCCTTGTCCGGGATGACGCTTGGTAGTCATCCCGGTCCGGCGAAGCCGAGAACCGGGACCAGTGTCGTCTACACGTCCACCCCGTCCTAACTGAACACGTCGCGAATCCGGTCGAACAGCGACCCAAGGGTCGAGTATCCGCCCACGTTCGTTGCGCCATGTTGCTTCAGCAACGAACCGATGTCGGCGCGGTTTGCGGCGAGCGCGAGGCCAAGCGGGGTGTGGCGGCTGTTCACGCCATTCATGTTGTCCTCCGAGACGCGATTCACGTCGGCCCCCAGCTCGATCATCAGTCGAACGGTGTCGACCTCGGCGTGCTCGGCGGCCCACATCAGGGGCGTCCGCCCCCAGTCGTCGATCGAGTTGATGTCGATCCCGTGCGTGACGAGCATCGTCACGATCTCGCGTGCCGACGCGCCACCTTCAATGCTGAAATTCAGGCGACGGAGTCGGACCTCAGCTCCCGCAGCCAGCAGGCTGCGAACCATCCGCGGATTCACCGCTTCCAGGGCGTAGTCCATTGCCGACAGCTTGTTGTACCGCTCGATCCAGTTGACATCCGCGCCGTGTTGCAGCAGCACATCGACGACCTCGGCGTGGTCGGAGCAGACGGCCACCGTGAGCGCGGTGCGCCCGGAGTACTCGCCGGCATGGTTCGGGTCCGCGCCGTGCGCCAGCAGGAAGCGCACACCAGCCACGTCACCGGCCCACGAGGTGTTGAGCAACACGGTGCTCGTGTCCTCGACCACGTCGCGATCGAAGGTTTCCGTCCGGCGCAGCACGCCATTCACGTCTGCGCCCTGCGCCAGCAACCCTCCGGCGCGCGCATGATCGCGCACATGCATCGCGCGCGCGAACTCCTCGTCCCTCGGCGACGGCGAAGACCACGACATGGCCTAACGCGCCTTCCCCCAGTTCACGAACGGCAGGACCTTCCGCCCGCGAGGATTGCTCTTGGCGATGTTGAGCAAGCCGATCTGCACGCCATTCAACGCCCGCGCGTAATTCACGATGGCGATCGTGAGCCCCCGCTGGGTCCCCTTGATGTAGGTGAACGAGCTCGCGCCAAAGCCGTGCAGGCTCCCGCCGCGCTCCACGCGGATCACGCCGCCCGACAGCATCGCCCCCTTGAGGTGCTGCCCGCCCACCCCGAACCCGCCCACCGCGAGTCCCTCGATGCGTGACGCGCCGACGCCCACGCCGGCAATCGCGATGTAGCGGATCGTGCCCCCGGCTCCCGTGCCGATCCCGCTGATCGTCACGCCCGTGATGTCGCCCCCACTCCCGAGGCCAACGCCGTTGAGCGCGAGCCCGCGAAAGTCATCGCCGACCCCCGTGCCGATCCCGCTGATCACGATCCCGGAGAAGGGCCCGCCGATGCCGGTGCCCACGCCGCTCAGCATCACGCCCTCCCCTCCCGAACCCGCCGCGGTGCCGATGCCGCTGATCGCGAGACCGCGCACCTCGCCGCCAAAACCGGTGCCGATCCCGGAGATCGCGATCCCGCGGAGGTCACCTCCCGCTCCGATTCCCACTCCGGCGAGGGCAATGCCGCGAATGTCCGACGCCACACCAACGCCCACGCCTCCCACTGCCAATCCGCGAGCGCTCCCGCCAGCCCCGGCCCCCACGCCGCCGATCATGATCCCTTCGAGATCACCCCCGGTCCCCAGGCCCAGGCCACCGACGAAGATGCCCTTGAGTCCCATGCCCGAGCCCAGCCCAAGGCCGCCGACTCCGATTCCCGACAGCCGCTCCTCCGCCGAGACGCCAAGGACACCCGCGGAGATGCCCGTGATGTTGCGACCCCCGGTGGAGGGAAGGCCAAGGGCGATGCCATTGATCACCCCGCCCCCGTTGTCCTTCGGGTGCCAGATGGTCGCGTTCAACCCATCGACGCGTTCGAGGCGCGTGTCGCGAAAGTTGAGCCGAATCCCCGTGACCCGTCGCGAGTCCCCGATCGACAGCCCCTTCCCGTCGACCATGAGGTCGAGGCTCCGGCTCGCCTCCTGAGCCTCGAGGGTCACGGCAGCGAAAGCAAGACACGTCAGCACCGACAAGAGTCGTTTCATGAGCAGGAACGGGTGGGGGGCCTTCGGGCGTACTTGACGCTCGCACCGGTCGGTTTCAGGCGAACGGGCCAGCAGGCACGCCCCTAACCTAACGATCGGTCACCGCCAACGCGGGAGCCCCCACTCAACCCGCCGCGTCGTCGAGGAACAACGACAGCTGCGAGAGACGCGGCGCGTCGAGGCTCGACTCCACCGTGACGCGCACCCGCTCGGCCCGAAGCGCCGGAAAGCGAGCCAGGCGCGCATACCCGACGGTCGTACCGCGCGCCACGGTGGTCCACGCACCCTCGGCGCCAATCTCGACGATAAAGCCCTCGACGACCTGACCGATGGTGATCGGCTCCGAGAGCCGCACCACGTTGGCGCGCGCGGGGCGAGCGAGGACCACCTCCACCGTGCCCCGCGCCGTGCCTGCCGCCGGCCCCCACCAGGTGTCCGGGTTGGTGTCGAGGAGGCGACGGGCGGTGGCACCTCCGGCAACGACACGGGCCCCACGCAGGGCATCGCTCGCCAGGAGGTCGCGTCGGCGCCGTCCGAACCCCTCGAGCGCCGCAACGTCATTGGCGTGCAGCAGCCCGGCGGTCGTGGGAGGAACATTGAGCAGCAGCTTGCTGTTCCGCCCCACCGACGTGAAGTAGAGCTCCATGAGGTTGTCGACCGACCGCACCTTGTCGTCCTCGGCGGGGTGCCAGAACCAGCCGGGCCGAATGGAGACATCGGTCTCTCCGGGGCGCCACACCGATCCGTGTGGATGCCCGCGTTGCAGCGTCTCTCCCACGCCGGGCGCGTCGTAGCCGGCGTATGGCACCGCGGCCGGGTCGATGGTGCTCCAGCAGGTCTCCCCCGCCACACCGCGCTCATTGCCGATCCATCGCACGTCCGGACCAGCGTCGGAGAACATCACCGCGTCGGGCGCAAACCGACGCACGGTGGCGTGCATACGATCCCAATCATAGACCTGGCGCTTCCCGTTCGGCCCCTCGCCATTCGCGCCATCGAACCAGACCTCAATCACCCGGCCGTAGCGCGTCAGCAGTTCCTCGAGCTGCGCCACATAGTAATCCATGTAGCGCGGCGAGTCACCGTAACGCGGTTCGTGACGGTCCCACGGCGAGAGGTACACACCGAGGCCGAGGCCCTCCGCGCGACACGCCCTGGCAAGCTCCCCTACCACATCTCCCGAACCATCGCGCCACGGGCTCGACTTCACGGAGTGCGTCGTAAGCGCCGTGGGCCACAGGCAGAAGCCATCGTGATGCTTGGCGGTGAGGACGATGGAGCCAAAGCCGGCCGCGCGCGCAACACGAGCCCACTGTGCAGCGTCGAAGTTCGTCGGCGCAAAGATTCGCGGATTTTCGCTCCCGTCCCCCCACTCGCGATCGGTGAACGTGTTCACCCCGAAGTGGACGAAGAGCGCGAGTTCCTCCCGCTGCCAGCGCAGCTGCGCAGGCGAGGGCACAGGGCGTCGCAACT
>JACMLI010000224.1 GCA_014379705.1 Gemmatimonadaceae bacterium | reverse complement strand
GTCGGCGCGCATGCGGACGGCGCTCGCGGCCTCCCCAACTCCCCGCAACCGCCTGACGAGTGGTGCATCGGGCTGGCCGACGACGAGCGGTTCGTCGCCATCGGCGCGCTGCCCGCGAGCCAGCAGGAAGACCTGTCGCTGGCCCCCACGCCATTCGCGGCCGCTGTCGATGTGCAGTATTCGTAAGGACATCCGCCCAAGAAACTGCGCGATCTCCCGGCGTGCGGCAACGACGCATTCAAGTCGGCGGTGGGAACGTCGATACCTCGAGGGGAGTACGGTAGTCAGGACTGAGGGCCGTGATTCGGGATTCGGGAATCGTGATTCGGCGTGATTCGCCGATTGCACATTCCCCGAATCACGCCGATTCACGAAGCACGAATCACCAATCACGATCTTCCGGAAGGGGTCGCATGATTCTCGGGACGATTCGCAAGCGCCTGACGAGGGACGACGCACAATTCGCGGTGTCGTTGCTCGCCCAGGGCGCGCCCTCGGAGCGCGACGCGCTCGAGGATGCACTACGCCAACAGGGGCTCGACGCGATCCTCGACGACCCGCGCCTCGCCGAGGCGCTGCTCGATCGCCCGTCGGCGGCGCACGCGTCCATGCCGCTGCTCATTTACGTCCTCGTGCGTCACACGCTGCGGGAAGCGAACGAGACCGACCGTGTGCTCGCCGACTTCGTGTCGGGCATCGTGCTCCACTTCGGGTTGCACGACCGAGCCAATCGCATTCGCGAGCACGACGACGTGCGCTACGACACCCTCGCCGGCCTCGTGGCGGACGCGGACTGCGGGGATCCGACGCGCGCCTTCCTGGTACGGGCGCACCTCGGCCACTACGCGCTGTGGCTCGCCGGTCTCTTCCCCGACCGCATCGAGGCGCAGCATCACCGGCGCGGTGGTCCCGACCTCGAATACTTCGACGAGATGGGACGTCGCGGCTACCAGATGGCGGCGGAGCATCGCCTCGCGTCGGAACACGGGGTGAACCAGCTGTTCGAGACGGCCGCCGAACGCTTTCTCCTGCTGCGCGTTGCGCTCAACCGGCTTTCGGACCGGGTGTTCTTCCCGGACCATCACACCGCGGATCGGCTGCTGCGGCAGGTCAGGGACGAGGGGCGCTGGCAATAGGGGACTCATGGACTAGTGGACGAGGGGACTAGTGGAAACGTGTGGGCCATATGTCACTACTAGTCCCTTAGTCCACTAGTCGCCTATTCCCGGCATTGGTTTTCGGCGCTTATCATTCACCAATGTTCGACGATATCCGCCACGCCTTCCAGGAACTGCTGAACGGCAACGTCGCTCCCGAGCAGCGCCGCGCGCTCCTGCACGAGATGCGCGAGACGTTGATCCGGGCGAAGATGGCCAAGGATGACCTGCGCGAGAGCGTGCGGGTGACCGAGGCGCGACTGGAGAAGGAGCGCGCAGAACTCGCGGTCGTGCAGCGTCGCAAGACGCTCGCCGAGGGCATCAAGGATGCCGAGACGGTCACCATCGCGGCGCGCTTCGAGTCGCAGCACGTGGAGCGCCTGGCGGTGCTCGAGAAGAAGCTCGATGCTGCGCTCGGCGAACTCGCCCTGCTCGAGCGCGAGGTCGAGGAAATGACGACCCAGTTCAAGGCTGCGCAGGCGGGGGTCGGGTCGGGGTTGCGAGCGGGCGCGGTGGACGAGCAACTCGATCCGCTGGCGCGCGATCCGGGGCTCGACCGCGAACTGCGCGGTCTCGACCGGGAGCAGCGCAAGGCGGCGAACGATGCCGAAGCGGACCTGCGACTTGCGGAGCTCAAGCGCCGCATGGGACTGTAGCCTGCGTCGCGTCCTCGCCGTCGTCGTTGCCTGCGCGGCCACGCCCGCGCTCGCATCGGGACAGGGAGGGCGCACGCAGGCCAGGTGCTCGGGCCAGGTGATCACCGAGATCGTCGTGCGCTCCGAGGGGCCGTCCTACGGCCGTGCCTTCGAGCGCTCCCGCATGTTAGGCAACGTCCTCGTCCGGATGCACACGCCGACGTCCCCCGAGGTGGTGCGCAACTATCTTCTGCTCAAGAAGGGCGACCGCTGCTCCCCGTTGCGTCGATCGGAGAGCGAGCGCCTCCTGCGTGCGATGCCCTTCATTTCCGATGCGACGGTGACGGCGTACCAGGACGGCGCCGGGGTCCGCCTCGAAGTGGTGACCGTCGACGAGCCGTCGATGGTGGCGAACCTCGGGGTGAAGAGCAACTCCCCGTTCGTGTCACGCGCGACGCTCGGGAATGCGAACCTGATGGGGAACGCCGTGTACGCGTCGGGGCAGTGGCGTGAAGGCGGCTTCTATCGCGACGCCTACGCGGCCAGGTACACGAACTACCAGTTGTTCGGGCGCCCATACCAGCTCGACATGCGCTGGGCGCGACGAGAACTCGGGAGCGAATGGACGGCCCGGGTCAGCGACCCGTTCCTCACCGAGGTCCAGCGCATGGCCTGGCGCCTCTCGGCCGGCCAGAGCAACGACTACGCAGCCTTTCGACGTCCCGACACGCTCGATGCGGCCTTGCGCGTGCGTCGTGAGTACATGGACGCGGGCGCACTGACGCGCTTCGGTCCGGCGGGTCGACGCGGTCTCCTCGGGCTCCAGATGTCGGTGGAGGACGTGGAGCCCGGGTCGGGGGCCGTGGTGGTCACCGAGAACGGCGTGCAGGATGAATTCATTCCCGCCCTCGAGGACCGCTACGGGGCGTGGCGGAGCGTGCGCCTGAACGTGCTGCTGGGCTTTCGCCGACTGAGGTTCCGTCGCGTCGAGGGGTTCGACGCGTTGAGCGGTTCGCAGGACCTCCGCACGGGCGTGCAGGTGAGTTCAACGATGGGTCGCGCCCTGCCGATGTCCCGGGGGATCGCGAAGGACGAGACCTTCGCCGGGGTGGAGGCGTCCACGGGCATCGCGGGGGCCCGCACGTATGCCGCCCTCGAGGCGCAGCTGGAAGGCCGGCACCGGGCCAATGGGGGCTGGGAAGACGTCCTGGCGAACGGGCGAGCGGCCGCGTATCTCAAGCCGCATCCGCGACACCTGCTCACGGTGGACCTGACCTGGTCGTCGGTGCGGGACTCGCGGCTCCCGGTGCAGCTCGCGTTAGGCGACCGCCGAGGGGGGTTGCGTGGCTACCGGAACAGCTGGCTCGCGGGCGGCACGCGGGTCGTCGGTCGGTTCGAGGAACGGTGGCGCGTGGCGAGCATCCGCGGGACGGCGAATGCCGCGGTGGCGGTCTTCACCGACGTCGGCGGGGTGACCGCCGGCGATGTCCCCCTCGGCGTGTCGAGCGGTGTGCGGCAGTCGGTGGGCACGTCCCTGATCCTCGCGATCCCGGCAAAGTCACAACGCATGTGGCGCGTGGATTTCGCCTATCCGCTGCAACGGGGGGGTGGCTCCGGGTTCGAGGTGCGGCTGTCGAGCGAGGACCGCACGCAGGTCTTCTGGCGCGCGCCGAATGACGTCAGCTCGGCGCGCGAGCGCGTGGTGCCCCAGTCGATTTTCAGGTGGCCGTGAAGCCGGACTAGTGGACGAGTAGGCTAGTAGACTAGTGGACCTGGTAGCTTGGTTCACTCGTCCAGCACTAGTCCACTAGTCAGCTAGTCCGCTAGCCCACTAGTCCGGTTATTCCCGGCCATCATGCGGCGGATGGGAATCACCAGGAGCAGCAGGATGACGGCGGCGACGAACAGGGAGATCGCGGTGCGGCTGAACAGCGCGGGAGCCTGTTCGAGCTTGCTGGGATCGACCTCACCGCCGACGATGCCCGCGAAGAGGTTGCCTAACGCGATCGACGTGTACCACACGCCCATCATCTGGCCGAGGAGCCGGCGCGGGGCGAGGGTGGTCATCGAGCTGAGGCCCACGGGAGACAGCGCGAGTTCCCCGACGGCGTGGGTGAAGTAGCAGAACACCAGCCACAGCGGCGAGACCTTGAGCGTGCCGCCGCTCGCCAGCACCGCGT
The DNA here is from genome assembly GCA_014379705.1 of Gemmatimonadaceae bacterium. Lineage (GTDB taxonomy): Bacteria > Gemmatimonadota > Gemmatimonadetes > Gemmatimonadales > Gemmatimonadaceae > RBC101. The sequence continues at coordinate 604 of JACMLI010000224.1, read as the reverse complement.
TCGCCGCCACGACCATCGCGATGAAGCCGATGCCCGCCGTCGCCAGGGCGAAGGAGAACTTTGTGGGACTCGACAACGCCATGCCCCGCTTCTCGAGGCCGATCCACAGGGCGGCCATCAGCGGGGCCAGTGCCACCACGAAGAAGGGCTCGATGGACTGGAACCACGAGGCCGGCATCTCCCAGCCGCCGAGCTGGCGATCGGTGAAGTCGCGGGCGAACAGGTTGAGCGACGTTGGTGACTGCTCGAACGCCGCCCAGAAGATCATCGAAAAGAGGAAGAGCACGACGATGACGACGACGCGCTTCTTCTCGGGGCCACTCAGGCCGGCACCGAAGAACAGGTAAAGGAAGTACAGGGCCGACATGGTCAACATCACGGCCGTCATGTTCGACGCGATCGCGACCGGGTTGAATTGCACGACCCCAGCCACGCCGAGGATGATGAGCAGCGCGATGACCGCGGCGATCCCGAGGGTGATGGTGCGAACGCGCGCCTGTTGCGCCGGCGTCCCGGAGGGGTCGCGTCCGATCGGGCCGAGCGTCGGGCCGGAGCGCGTGCGGAACACGGCGAGGCCGATGAGCATCGCCACGCCGGCCGCTCC
>JACMLI010000223.1 GCA_014379705.1 Gemmatimonadaceae bacterium | reverse complement strand
TGGTTACTGCTTACTAGGACTGGCGAACTGGATACTCGACTGGTGCTGGCTGACTGGTTGCTGGCTGACTGGGACTGGCTGACTGGGACTGGACGCCCGCCGGCCCCAGTTAACACCAGTACCAGTCGAGTAACCAGTAGGCCAGTCCCAGTAAGCAGAAACGAGTACGCCAGTCCCAGTGCCCAGTCCTGTAGCCAGTATCCTGTAGCCAGTATCCCGTCCCCCACGTGGTATACTTCCCCTGGTGACCTCCCCCGATTCCGCCGTGGTTGCCGTGATCCGGCGCGGCCTCATCGCCATCTTCCTTTTCGGGGTCACTGGCATCGCCATCGAGCTGGTGCTCCTCGAACACCTCGAGGGGTGGAAGCAATGGGTCCCCGTGGCGCTCCTCGCCATCGGCGTCGTCCTCGGCGCGTGGCTGGCCTTCCGGCCTGGTCCGGTGGCGTTACGCGCCTTCCAGGGATTGCTTGGGACGTACCTTCTTGCCGGAGTCGTCGGCACCTGGTTCCACTACAGCGGAAACGTGGAGTGGGAACTCGAGCGGACGCCGGAAATCGCCGGGTTCGCGCTCTTCAAGGCGGCGATGGAGGGTGCAACTCCGTCGCTCGCCCCAGGTACCATGATCCAGCTCGGATTGATCGGACTGCTCTTCACCTGGCGCCATCCGGGACTTCAGGGCCGCCAGCATGTACGAATTCCCCCTGCAGGAGCCATCTCATGAATGTGCGCACGCTCGTCCGGACCGCCGCCCTTGCTGGCACGGTCGTCCTCGCCCCCCTCGCCAGCGCGCAGGTCGGGAAGACCACCTTCCTCGATCCCAACCTCGCCACCGAAGCGCAACTCGCGACCGTTCCCGGCCTCACCCCGGCCCTCGTGAAGGCCGTCGTCGACAAGCGCCCCTTCCTGCGCATGGCCGACCTCCACGCCGTGCTGAGCCCCACGTTAGGCGCCGACGCCCTCAAGGCCACCTACGCGAAGCTCTTCCTCCACCTCGACCTCAACACGGCGAGCAAGGAGGAGATCCTCCTCATTCCCGGCGTCGGCAATCGCATGCTGCACGAGTTCGAGGAGTACCGCCCGTACAAGAACCTCGCGCAGTTCCACCGCGAGATCGACAAGTACGTGGACGACGCCGAACTTGCCCGCCTCGAGAGCTACGTCTACGTGCCCATGGACCTCAACTCCGCGACCGACGCCGACCTGCTGACGATCCCCGGGCTCGGGCAGAAAATGCTCCACGAGTTCAAGGAGTACCGGCCGTACAAGGACATCGCGCAGTTCCGCCGCGAGATCGGGAAGTACGTGAATGCGAAGGAAGTGGCGCGCCTCGAGCGGTACGTGACCCTGAAGTAGCTGGTCGCAGGTCGTTCCGGAACACAGATTGGGAGGGCGCGGGCGGCTGACCACGGCTGTTCGCGCCCTCTGCGTTCCACGGGCAGGAATCCGCACCTTCCCCTTGATCCTCCGCCGCCATGTCCCGCTCCCTGGTCCTCGTCTCCCTGCTGGTCACCGGTGCGCACCTCGCCGGCGCGCAAGCTCCTGCTTCCCCGCGACCGGCGGCCCCCACGCTGACCAAGCCGGTTCCCGCGACGATGTTCGCGGGGCTGCGCTATCGGAACGTGGGTCCCGCCCGCGGGGGACGCGTCACCACGGCGACCGGCGTCGCGTCGCAGCCGCTCACGTTCTACATGGGCTCCACCGGTGGCGGCGTCTGGAAGACGATCAATGCCGGCCAGACCTGGTTCAACGTCAGTGATCGCTACTTCAACGTCGGCTCGATGGGGGATCTCGACGTCGCCGATTCGGACCCCAACGTCATCTATGCCGGCACCGGCTCCGATGGCTATCGCTCCAACGTCGCGATCGGCCGTGGCGTCTACAAGTCCACGGATGCGGGGCTCACGTGGAGCCACGTCGGCCTGGCCCCGGTGGGCAACATCGGCGGCGTGCGCATTCACCCGACCAATCCCAACATCGCCCTCGTGGCGGCGATCGGGAACCCGTTCAAGCCGAACGCGGAGCGCGGCATCTTCCGCACGACCGATGGCGGGCGGACCTGGACGAAGACGCTCTTCCTCTCCGACTCCACCGGCGCCGTGGACGTGGAGATCATGCCGGGCAACCCGTCGGTTGTCTACGCGTCGATGTGGCGCGCCGAGCGCAAGCCGTGGACGATCATCTCCGGCGCCCGCGAAGGAGGGATCTACAAGTCCACAGACGGTGGCGTCACCTGGAAGAAGCTGGCCGGCGGGCTGCCGGGCGAGTTGTTCGGCAAGAGCAACGTCGCAGTGTCGCCCGCATCCCCGAACTCGGTGTGGGCGATCCTCGAAGCGAAGCCGGGCAGTGGGCTCTATCGCTCCGACGACGCGGGCGAGACGTGGAAGCTGTTGAGCGACTTCGCGCCGATGCTGACGCGGCCGTTCTACTACATGGGCGTCACCGTGCATCCGCGTGACCCGAACATCGTGTGGACGTACAGCGAGGGCTTCTACAAGAGCACCGACAACGGACGCACCTTCCGCTCGCAGAACGTGCCGCACGGTGACAACCACGACCTGTGGATCAACCCCGATGCGCCGGACATCATGGTGCAGTCGAACGACGGCGGGGCCAACGTCACGATCGATGGCGGGCGGAGCTGGTCGACGATCTACAACCAGCCCACCGCGGAGATCTATCAGGTCGCCGTGGACAACCAGTTCCCGTATCGCCTCTACGGCGCACAGCAGGACAACTCCACGTTGATCCTGCCGAGCCTTCCGCTCACGACGGGCCGGCCGGATTCGCCGATGCAGGAATGGATGTCCGGCCCGGGGTGCGAGACGGGCCCGATCATGCCGCACCGCACCAACCCGGACACGGTCTACGGCGCCTGCAAAGGCCAGTTTTCCCGCATGAGCATGCGCAGCGGCCAGGAGCAGCCGTACTGGAACGGCGGCCAGTCGCTGTACGGCAATCCGGGCAAGGACCTGGAACTGCGCTTCCAGCGTGTCGCGCCGATGGAAGTGTCGCCGCACGAAGCGAACACGGTGTACTACGGCTCGCAGTACGTGCACCGGACGCGCGACGGTGGCGTGACGTGGCAGACCATCTCGCCCGACCTCACCCTCAACCCGCCGGAACGGCAGCAGGACCCGAGCGGTGGGCCGATCACGATCGACGTCACGGGCGAGGAGTACTTCTCGGTCGTGTACGCGATCCGCGAGTCGCTCAAGGAGCCCGGCGTCATCTGGACCGGCGCGAACGACGGGCCGTTCTACATCACCCGCAACAACGGGCGGACGTGGGCGGACATCACGCCGCGCAACCTCGCCACGACCTCGTCGGACTTCACCCGCAACAACTTCAAGGGGCCGCCGGACGGCTGCCGCACGCAGAACATCGAGCCCTCGCCGCACCGCGCCGGCTCGGCGTATTACGCCGTGCTCTGCTACTTGTTAGGCGACTTCCGCCCGTTCATCTACCGCACCGACGACTACGGCACGTCGTGGACGTTGCTGACGCCGGGCGACAATGGCATCCCGTCCGACCACCCCACGCGCATCGTGCGCGAGGACCCGGAGCGTGAGGGCCTGCTGTATGCCGGCACCGAGTTCGGGATGTTCATCTCCTACGACAACGGCCGCACCTGGCAGTCCTTCCAGCTGAACCTTCCGTCGACGCCGATCACCGACCTCCGCGTGCATCGCGGCGACCTCGTGATGTCCACGCAAGGACGTTCCTTCTGGATCCTCAACAACCTCTCGGCCGTTAGGCAGGCCGGCGATCGTGTGCTCGCGAAGAGTGTGCACCTCTTCCGCCCGATGGAGGCGTACCGGCATCGATATGCGGGCTCGTTCGGTGGCGTGGAGAGCAGCCGCAACGATCCCGCCGATCCGCAATATCCCGCGATGGGTGCGCAAGTCGACTACTGGCTCGGCGAGGGCGTCGCTGGCCCGGTGCGCCTCGAGATCCTCGACGCGACCGGCAAGGTGCTGCGCGCCTTCACCAGCGACGGCCCCGGCGAGGGGACCGCGACGCAGCCGAGCATGCGGCAGATGGTCACGGAGGTGACCGGCACGCCACGACTCACCCGCAACCCGGGCCACAACCGCTTCACGTGGGACCTCACGCTGGCCGGACCGTGGGACGCGAATCCGCAGCGCAATGGCCGCAACGGCCCCATGGTGGTGCCGGGGACCTACCAGGTGCGCGTCAGCGCCGGCGGGACAACCGAGACGCAGCCACTCAATCTCCGTCTCGACCCGCGCGTCACTCGCGACGGCGTCACGCTCGTCGACCTGCGCGAGCAGTTGCAGCACAATCTCAAGGTGCGGGACATGGTGACCGAGGTGAACCAGCTTGCCGCCAGCCTCGAGGAAGGTCGCGCCCGCCTCCGCACGGCCACCTCGGCAGCCGACACGCTCAGGATGCTCGAGGAGCTGCGCGCCAAGGTCGTGATGCCGAGCGTTCGCTACTCCAAGCCGGAGCTCCAGTCGCACATCCAGTACCTGTACTCGATGACGATGCAGTCGGACCAGAAGATCGGGCGCGACGCGATCACCCGGTACGCGAAGCTGCGCCAGGAGCTGGATGACCGGATCCTGGAGGCGAAGAAGCTGTTGGGTCCGAGGGTGGCGATGTAGGGGGACGAGTGGGCCAGTGGGCTAGCGGACTAGTGGGAGGCGGGTGGAGGGCTGGTTGCCCCCCTCGTACCACCCGTCCACCACTAGTCCACTAGCCAACTATTCCACTAGTCTTTGTACCATAAAGTACTTGACGATCCACACCGCTTCGCGTACACTCCACCCCGTGCCCACCAAACGACCACTCCGGCTCGCGACCCCGGATGAGCCCCCCGCGCTCTCCGACCGGGCCATCGACAACCTGCAGTTCATCCGCGAGACCATGGAGCGGGCCGGGTCGTTCACGGCCATCTCGGGCAGCGGGATCGCGGCGACCGGCGTCATTGCCATCGTTGCCTACGCCGCCTCGGGGAATGACCTCAACTCTCCCCGCTGGATCACCGCCTGGTTCGCGGCGGCGCTCCTTGCCCTCGTGACCTCCATCGGGGCGACCTATCGCAAGGCGCAGCGTACCCAGACGCCGCTGAGCGGGGCGCTCGCTCGCAAGCTGGCGCTCGCATTCCTCCCCGCCCTGATCACAGGCGTCGTGATTACCGCCGTCGCCCTCCGGGCCGGATGGTTCGTGGCGCTCCCCGGCGTCTGGCTCATCATGTATGGCGCGGCGGTCATGGCCGGCGGAGCCCTGTCGACGCCGATCGTGCCGGTCATGGGTGCCTCATTCATGTTCCTGGGTGCCGTGGCCCTGGGGGCCCCCGTCATCCTCGCCCCCGCGTGGGCCGAGGCCAGCCGCGAGGCGCTGCTCAACGCCCTCATGGCCGGGGGGTTCGGCGGGCTCCACCTGCTCTTTGGCAGCGCGATCTCGAGGAAGTACGGTGGCTAGGCGCTCGGGGTCGGCCCGGGCCACCAAGCCCGTTTCCGCGGACGCCGTCGAGCGTCCCGCGACCGCCGATGCGACCGCGGCGGAGCTGGATCGTCTCATTCACGAGCGCGTGAGGCTCGGAATCGTCAGCGCCCTGGCCGTGAACGAGTCCCTTTCGTTCAACGACCTCAAGGCGCTGATGGGCACCACCGACGGCAACCTGAGTGTGCACGCTCGCAAGCTCGAGGATGCCGGGTACGTCAGTTGCAAGAAGACGTTCGAGGGGCGGGTGCCCAAGACCCACTACGCACTCACCTCGGTCGGACGACGGGCGCTCGAGCGATATCTCGAGCACATGGAAGCCATCATCAAGGTCACGCGCGAGGGAAGACAGTGAGAGATATGCGGATTGACGGGGGACATGACACCGGGCGGAAGACCCGGATCCCACGCCACATCGCCATCATCATGGACGGCAACGGCCGTTGGGCGAACCAGCGGGGCAAGCCGCGCACCTTCGGCCACATGGCCGGTGCGAAGACCGTCCGTGAGATCGTGGAGCATTCGAGGCGCACCGGCGTCGGCTGCCTGACGCTGTACGCGTTCTCCTCCGACAACTGGAGCCGGCCGCAAGATGAGGTCACGGCCCTGATGCGCCTCTTCCGCCGCCACCTGGCCGCCGAGACGCCCAAGTGCGTGGAGAACGACGTGCGCATGAGCGTGGTCGGTCGTCGCGACCGGCTGTCGCCGGAGCTCGTCCACGCCATCGCTGCCGCAGAAGACGCCACGCGCGACTGCGCGTCGTTGCACCTGCGCCTCGCCGTCGACTACTCGGCGCGTGACACGATGGTGCGGGCCGCGACGGCCGCGCAGGGCCGCGAACTCTCCCGCGACGCCTTTTCGTCGCTCCTCGCGTCCGTGAATCACGACGACGGCACGGCCGGCGACGTCGACCTGCTGATCCGCACGGGTGGCGAGCAGCGCTTGAGCGACTTCCTGCTGTGGGAATGCGCCTACGCCGAACTGGTGTTCTCGCGTCGCATGTGGCCCGAGTTCGGCACCGCCGACTTCGACGCCGCGATCGAGGACTTCCACGGGCGGGATCGGCGGTTTGGGGGGTTGTCGCGAGCGATCTAAGGCCGTGATTGGTGATTCGTTATTCGGGATTCGGCGTGATTCATGACGGCCCCAATTCACGCCCACTCACGAATCACGAATCACGCCCGCTGAACCTCCGCCGCGCCTCCAACACCCGCTCCAACGCCTCCTCGGTCGACGCCGCCACCGCCGAGAGATGACCCATCTTCCGTCCCGGGCGCGACGAGGTCTTGCCGTACAAGTGAAGTCGCACGTCGGGCACCGTCAGGGCGTCGGCATAATGTGGTGCCTGGCCCTCCCACAGGTCGCCGAGCAGGTTTGCGATGGCGGCCGGGGAGATCGGGCGCACGTCGCCTAACGGTAGTCCGCACACGGCGCGCACGAGTTGCTCGAATTGCGACGTCGAGAGCCCGCGCTCGCTGTGGTGATAGGTGTTGTGCGGACGCGGCGCGAGTTCGTTGACGAGGAGCCGGCCGTCGGTCGTGAGGAAGAGCTCGCACGCGACGAGGCCCACGATCCCCATGGTCTCGGCGATCGCGTGGCCGATCTGCGTGGCATGGTCGACGATCGCGCCGGGCACCGGACCGGGACAGACGGACCAGTCGAGCACCCCGGCGACGTGGTGGTTGACCGCCGGCGGAAACACGACCGAGGCGCCGTCTTCGCGCCGCGCCACGAGCACCGAGAGCTCGAGGTCGAGGCTGAGGAACTGCTCGACGATGCAGCGGCCGCTGCCTAACGACTTCCAGGCCGCGCGCGCCTCGTCCGGGGTCTTCACCCGCACCTGCCCGCGGCCGTCGTAGCCCCCCATCGGCGCCTTGCAGATCGACGGTCCTAACGAGGCCACGGCGTCGGCGCATTCGTCGGCGGACCCCACGGCGCGGAACGGGCCCACGGGAATGCCGTGACGGTCGAGCCACGTGCGCTGCCGGATGCGGTCCTGGATCACGTGCACCGCATCGGGCCCCGGGAAGAGCGGAGTGATCGCCGCCACCGCGTCGAGCGCCGGGCGTGCGATCTGCTCGATCTCGAGGGTCACCACGTCGCACGACCGCGCGAGCTCCGCGGCGGCGGCGGCATCGTCGAACCGCGCCGTGATGACGCGACTGGCGATACTGCGCGCGGGGCACTCGGGATCGGGATCCAGCACATGGACGTCGTAGCCCAGCGTGCGTGCCGCCATCCCCGTCATCCGTCCGAGTTGCCCCCCGCCCAGGATCCCGATCGTCGAGCCCGGGAGGATGGGCGTCATGGGAGCGTTTGTCCGAGGACCTCGTCGCGTCGTGCGGCGCGCCACGCCTTCAGTCGCTCGCGCACATCGGGCCACTCGTTGCCGACGATCTCGGCGGCGAGGATCGCGGCGTTGATCGCGCCCGGCTTCCCGATCGCGAGCGTGCCTACCGGAACGCCGGCCGGCATCTGGACGATGGAGTACAGCGCGTCCTGACCATTGAGGAGCGTTGCGGGGATAGGAACACCCAGCACCGGCACCGTGGTCTTGGCGGCGACCATTCCGGGCAGGTGCGCCGCGCCTCCCGCGCCGGCGATGATCACGCGCAGGCCGCGAGCTTCGGCCGCCGCGGCGTATTCAAACATCGAGTCGGGGGTTCGGTGCGCCGAAACGACGCGCGCCTCATACGGAACCCCGAGTGCTTCGAGCATGGAGCAGCTGTGCTGCATGTGCTCGTAGTCGGACTTGCTCCCCATGATGACGCCGACGATCGGTGTGGGCTTGGACATGTGCGGAGAAAGGGGCGATGGGGCTTGGAGGGACAAATATGGCAGGTCGTCCCACCGGGCGTGCAGCGCTTACGCGCGACCGCGTCGTCGCCGCGGGAGGCCTGCCTCCGCGAGCCGGTCGCTGACGGCATTGAGGAAGGCCATCGCGTCCACGTAACTCACGGTTCCCTCCTCGGTGAGGACGCGTGTCACGATCGCCTCCACCGTGAGGGGGGCGGGGGTCTCGAGCGCCTCCCCCGCTTGCGTGAGCCGGATCTGTCCGCGCCGCCGATCTTCCGGGTCGCTCCCACGGACGATGAGACCGCGCTTTTCAAGTCCTCGCAGGATAGTAGAGAGCGTGCCGGGATCGATGTGCAGGAACTCCGCGAGTTCGCCGGGCGAGATGCCGGGGGACTTTCCAACAAGACGGACGACCGTGCGCTGCGGAAAGGTGACCCCGAGCTCGCGCGCCATGCGCCTCGATTGTCGTTCGAGGAGGTGGTTGAGTCGCCAGAGCGCTCTCAGGAAGGTGAGCGCGTCGGGTGCAGACGGGGCAGGGGGCCCGGGGGGCATGGCGATGGGTTCGGCGATTGTCGTCGAAGATGACATGCGGACCGGGGAGACAAACTCGTCGGGCGCCGCGAGGCAAGGTGGACTGCAACTCCCCGCTCAGTCAGCGGGGCGCCTCGCGGTGGGGCGGGGGACGAGCCGATGGGGCCGGGCGGAATCCTCGCCGGGGCAAGCCGGGA
>JACMLI010000222.1 GCA_014379705.1 Gemmatimonadaceae bacterium | reverse complement strand
GGGTCGGGATCGAGCGACCGTATGCCCCGGCCGACGTGGAACGGCTCCGCGGCACGGTCCGCATCCGTCACACCCTCGCCGAGCTGGGTGCCAGGCGCCTCTGGGACCTTCTCACGACGCGGGATTACGTCCACGCGTTAGGCGCCCTGACGGGTAATCAGGCCGTGCAGCAGGTGCGCGCGGGCCTCGACGCCGTCTACCTGAGCGGGTGGCAGGTCGCAGCGGATGCCAACCTCGCCGGACATACGTACCCCGACCAGAGTCTCTACCCGGCGAACAGCGTTCCCGCCGTCGTCAGGCGCGTCAACCAGGCACTCCTGCGCGCCGATCAGATCGAGTCGTCGGAGGGGCGCGCGAATGAGCGCTATTGGCTGGCCCCCATCGTCGCTGACGCCGAAGCGGGATTCGGCGGGCCGCTGAACGCTTTCGAACTCATGAAGGGGATGATCGAAGCTGGCGCGTCGGGGGTGCACTTCGAGGACCAGCTTTCCTCGGAGAAGAAGTGCGGACACCTGGGGGGCAAAGTGCTCGTGCCAACGACGCAGTTCCTGCGGACGCTCGTGGCGGCACGCCTCGCCGCTGACGTGCTCGAGGTGCCGACGCTCCTGGTCGCTCGCACCGATGCCGATAGTGCACGCCTGATCACCAGCGATGTCGACGAGCGCGACCGGCCATTCATCACCGGAGAGCGGACGGGCGAGGGCTTCTATCGCATCACCGGTGGGCTGCCAATGGCGATTGATCGCGCGATCAGCTACGCCCCCTTTGCCGATCTTCTCTGGTGCGAGACGTCGACCCCGGACCTGGGCGAGGCACGCACCTTCGCCGAGGCGGTCCACGCGCGCGACCCCGGAAAGATGCTCGCCTACAACTGCTCGCCCTCGTTCAACTGGCAGAAGAAGCTCGACGCGGGGACGATCGCCCGCTTCCAGCGGGAGCTCGGCGCGTTAGGCTACAAGTTCCAGTTCGTGACGCTGGCCGGCTTTCACCAGCTCAACTACGGGATGTTCGAGCTGGCGCGCGACTACAGCACGCGTGGCATGTCGGCGTACGCCGAGCTGCAGGCCGCGGAGTTCGAAGCCGAGGCGCACGGGTATACGGCGACGAAGCACCAGCGCGAGGTGGGCACGGGATACTTCGATGATGTGATGCAGGTGATTTCCGGCGGCGTGTCGAGTACGCTGGCGTTGGGAGGGTCGACGGAGGCCGCGCAGTTCTGACTACCAACACCTGGGGGGCGCTGTGCGACACTTGCTCTGCTACCTAACGATTACCGCGCGACGGTTCTTCCAATCTCATCTGCGCCAGACCTGCCGTAGATCCCTGGTCACCGGAGGCATGCTGGTCGCGGGCGCAACGCCCGTGGTTGCACAGCGCCCCCTTCCTCCGGACTCGCTGGTCCGCGCCATCACCCGTCAGCGTGTCGACGAACGGCGCAACGTCGGGATCGCGGTGGGACTCATCGACGCCGATGGTCGCACGCGTTCGTTCGCGTACGGCCGCGGTGCGGGAGATGCCCCCCTCGACGAGCACAGCCTGTTCGAGATCGGTTCGATCACGAAGACGTTCACAGGGGCGATCCTCGCGGACATGGTCGCCAAGGGCAGTGTGCGGCTCGATCAGCCGGTGGGCGAGTTGTTGCCGGCGGGGACGGTCATCCCGAGCCGCGGGGGTCGCCAGATCACGCTCGCAGACCTGGCGACGCACACCTCAGGTCTCCCGCGGTTGCCCGGCAACCTCGAGCCCAGGGACCAGGCGAACCCGTACGCCGACTACGACGGGAAGCGCCTCCTGGACTTTCTCGCCCGCTATCAGCTACCTCGCGACATCGGCGCCCAGTACGAGTACTCGAACCTCGGCGTCGGACTCCTCGGCTACGCGCTGGCGGCGAAGGCGGGCATGACGTACGAACAGCTCGTCACCGATCGCATTCTTCGCCCGTTAGGCATGCGCGAGACGGCGAGCCTCCTGTCACCCGAGCTGAGGCGGCGGCTGGCGCCCGGCCACGGTCCGGACGGCCTGCCAGTCAGGAACTGGGAACTCGACGCACTCGCCGGCGCGGGTTCATTGCGCAGCTCCGTGCACGACATGCTGCGCTACGTCGCCGCGAACATCGACCCGCGGGCATCGCAACTGGGACCAGCGCTTGTGGCCACGCACGCCAAGCGATTCCAGACCGCCCAGCCCAATGTGTCCATCGGCCTAACGTGGAATCGAGTCGTCGCTCCCAGCGGCGATACCCTGCTGATTCACAACGGCGGGACCGCGGGATACCTGACCTTCGTGGGCTTCGACCCGAGGCGGCGCGTCGGGGTTGTCGTGCTCTCGAACAGCGCGGTCTCCGTGGACGACATCGGCCTCCACTTGCTCGATCAGCGGATTCCCCTGACCAAGGCGCCGGCGGTGCGCAAGGAAATCGCGCTCTCCGCCGATGCGCTGCAGCGATTCGTCGGTGAGTATCCGCTCGCCCCGAATTTTGTCATCACGATCACGCGCACGGGCGACAAGCTCTTCGCACAGGCCACCGGACAACCGCAGTTTGCCCTGTTCGCGGAAGCGGAGGCGAAGTTCTTTTTCAAGGTGGTCGACGCGCAGCTGGAGTTCGAGACCGATGCCACGGGGAACGTCACCGCGGTGGTGCTCGTCCAGAATGGCGCGCGACAGCGGGCGCCGAAGCGTGGCACGGGGAGCACCATGCGCGTACCGGGTGCGGGCGGCAGTGGCAACCCCTGACCATGACGCCTAACGCCAGGACGCTTCTCCTGGCCGCCTTCGTCGCGATGTCCGCGGAATACGGCAGCGCGCAAACGCCGCGCGCGTGCCCGTCGGTGGACGACGCCATAGTCCTTCCCTGCCATCTCAAGGAGCTGCCGACGCGAGCTCCCGACCGAAGTGTGCCGCGTTACCCGGACACTCTACGGCAGGCTGGCGTCGCGGGTGAGGTGCGCCTGCGGTATGTGATCGACACGACAGGACGTCCGCAGCT
>JACMLI010000023.1 GCA_014379705.1 Gemmatimonadaceae bacterium | reverse complement strand
GCCGGCGACGCCGGGCACCTGGGCCTGGCCGCCCAGCTTGCCCTCGGTGCCGACCTCGCGCGCCACGCGCGTCACTTCCGAGGCGAACGACCGGAGCTGGTCCACCATCGTATTGATGGCTTCCTTGAGTTGCAGGATCTCGCCGCGCACGTCGACCGTGATCTTCTTCGACAGGTCGCCGTTGGCCACCGCGATGGTCACGTCGGCGATATTGCGCACCTGGCCGGTGAGGTTGGACGCCATCGAGTTGACGTTGTCGGTCAGGTCCTTCCACGTGCCGGCCACGCCTGGCACCACCGCCTGCCCTCCGAGCTTTCCGTCCGTCCCGACCTCGCGGGCCACGCGCGTGACTTCTGACGCAAAGGAGCGCAGCTGGTCGACCATCGTGTTGATGGCTTCCTTGAGCTGCAGGATCTCACCGCGGACGTCGACCGTGACCTTCTTGGACAGGTCGCCGTTGGCCACGGCGATCGTGACGTCGGCGATGCTGCGGACCTGGGCCGTGAGGTTGCCGGCCATCTGGTTGACCGACTCGGTGAGCTCCCTCCACACACCGGAGACGCCCTTCACCTGCGCCTGCCCGCCCAGCTTGCCTTCCGTGCCGACCTCGCGGGCCACGCGCGTAACCTCGGAGGTAAAGACGCCGAGTTGGTCGATCATGCGGTTCACGAGCTTGGCCGAACGCAAGAACTCGCCTTCGAGCGGCCGCCCATCGACCTCGAGCGCCATGTACTGTCCGAGGTCACCCTTGGCGACGGCGCCCACGGCGCGCGTCACTTCCGTGGTCGGCCAGATCAGGTCGTCGATCAACGTGTTGAGTGCGGTAATTTCATCCGCTCGCTTGCCACGTGAGCCTGGCACAGAGAGTCGCTCACGCAACCGCCCTTCCTTGCCGACCATGCGTGAGACGCGCTCGACCTCGTCGGCGCGTCGTTCCCCCACACTCACGATCTCATTGAAGGCATCGGCGATCTTGCCGTTGATCCCGGACAGCGCGACGGGGAGACGCACCTCGAGGTTGCCATCCCGAAACTCGAGCAGCGCGTTGAGCAGCACTTCCTGGAATGACTGCGCGGAGAGGTCCGTCTTCGACGTGAGCTTTCCGTTGCTCGATGGTGCGCGAGCAACCGAGGCGCGCTTGTCGTGTGTCCCGGTCTCGCGCACAAGCGCTGCTCCGCGATTCGTGCGCTTCTTCGCAGAAGGCTTCGTTTCCATGCCCGACTCGTCTGTTGGTGCTGAAGGCGAAACCGCAGCCCTTCCACGGCGATGGGCCCGGCAGGTGCGGGAAAATCTGACCAATCGACATAATCACGTCATTGTCCGTCCGGTAAGGCCTTGACTAGCCCTTTCGAGATATGCGCGGGGACCCGCCGAAAGAGGCTCACGGAACCCGGCAACCCACCCAACACCCGCGCGCTTCGACCACGCCGCCAGCCGCCTCATCACGCGCCACGCACCCGCGTCCCTCTTTGGTTGGCCCACCCCGGAAGCGTGCGTAGCGTTGCCCCCGTCCTGGCACCGGATTCCCGTTACCGTGGAGAGAGAGATGTCCGCACATCGTCGTTCCACCCTGGCCCTCGCGGGCACGGGGGCCGCACTCATGTTCACCCTGGGTGCAGCTCGCGCGCCTTCCCCTGCGCCCGAGGTTGCGAGCCGCACGCGCGCAGGGGCGTCGCCCGTGAGAGCAGGCGCCGACGCGCATGGGATGCGCGTCGCTCCTATCCAGCTGCAGTCGGCTGGCGTCATGCACTTTGCCCCGGACGGGACACTCTTCCTCGCCGATCCGCGCGCGGCCACGATCTACGCCATCGACGTGGCCGAGGCGTTGCGCGACACGACGAGGACCGGCGTGCGCGTCGACGACGTGGACGGGAAGATCGCCGCGGCGCTGGGCACGACGCGCGACCAGCTGCGGGTGATCGACATGGTCGCCCATCCGCTCTCCCAGACACTCTACTTCTCACTGACACGTGGACGGGGAGATTCGGCCGTCCCGCTCGTCGTGAGCGTAACCAAGGTCGAGGAGACCGTGACGGTGCTGCCGCTCGAGAACATCCGGCACTCGAGCGCGCAGCTCGCCGACGCTCCGGGCCCCGACGCGAAGACGTCGTGGGGGCAGTCGCAGCGGCAGCTATCCATCACCGACCTCGCGCTCGTCGACGGCGAGGTGTTCGTGGCCGGGCTCTCGAACGAGGAGTTCGCGTCCACGATGCGGCGCATCAAGTATCCCTTTGCCGATGCATCCGCGCGCGCCATGGCGACCACCGTGGAAATCTTCCACACGTCGCACAATCGCTACGAGACGGCGTCCCCGATCGAGTCGTTCCTGCCGATCACGCTCAATGGGCGTCCGTCCCTGGTGGCCGGCTACGGTTGCTCCCCCATCGCCACGTTCAATCGAGCGGACCTCGCGACCCAGAAGCACCTGCGCGGCAAGACGATCGCCGAGCTGGGTGGCGGCAACCGGCCGTTTGACATGATCGCCTATCGCAACGCGGCGGGTCAGCAGTATATCCTGATCGGGAACAGCGACCGGACGCTCACGCGTCTCGACCCGACGGCCGTCGCCGGCGCCCCGGCCCTGAATACGCCAGTCAAGGGCGCCTATGAGGCCATGGGCGTGAACTACCTCGCCGTGGCGAGCTTCGGCGTGGTGCAGCTCGACGACTACAATGCGGGCAGCGTCGTCGTGTTGCAGCGCAATCGTGACGACGGCACGCTGCAGGTGGCGAGCCTCACCAAGCGCATGCTGTGATCGGCGGCTCCCGCCTCGCGGCCTCCATGTTCGCCGTCGCCCTCGTGGGCGGCGGCCTCGTGGCGCGCGCGGTGGGTGACGACCGGAATGCCGGGCCCGCGGTGCACGTCGTCGACGGCGCGGGTTCGGCGCGGACCGTGGAACTGCGGGGTCTCTCGACGGCCGCGCTGCGCCACCTGGCCGACCGGGCGCCTTCCACGAAGGAGTGGCAAGAGGCGTTCGCCCTCTTTGTCGTCGACTCCCCGGGCGATGACAACCGACGCCCTGCGGTCATGGCCACGTACACGGTCGCGGGGGATCGCGTGGCCCTCACTCCACGCTTCCCGCTGACCCCGGGCGTCTCGTATCGCACGCGGCTCTCGCCCGCTGCCCTGGCCGGGCTCATTGGCAATGGCGAGTTGGCGGAGGGTCCCGCGCGCGAGGAGCGCTTCACCATCCCGAGCCTCCGCCTCGACCGCACGACGCGCGTCCTCGGCGTCTACCCGACCGGGGGGCGTGTTCCGGCAAACCTGCTGCGCTGGTACATCGAGTTCTCGGCGCCAATGGAAGCTGGGAGTGCCCTGGAGCATGTGCGGTTGCTGGACGCGTCGGGGCGTGAGGTGCCTCAGGCCTTCCTCGCCGGCGGCGAGGAGCTCTGGTCCCCCGATCGCAGGCGTCTTACGCTGCTCTTCGATCCCGGACGCGTGAAGCGGGGCATTCGCACGAACCTGGAATCGGGGGCGCCGCTCATCGAGGGGCGACGCTATCGACTGGCGATCGACGCCGACTGGCGCGATGGGCGCGGCGCGGGGCTGGCGTCGGGCTTCGATCACCCGTTCGACGTAGGGCCGGACGACCGGACCTCACCGGATCCGGGTCGCTGGATCGCCGCGGCACCCGGCGCCGGCACGCGTGATGCCCTTCGCATCAGTCTCAACGAACCCCTCGACCACGCCTTGCTCGGACGCATGCTCTCTGTAGCCGACGAGGCGGGGCGGACGGTCGCCGGACACGGCGTGCCGGGAGAAGGCGATTCGACGTGGAGCTTCGTCCCCGACGCGGCGTGGGCACCTGGCATGTTTGCGGTGCACACCGACACGACACTCGAGGACCTCGCAGGCAACAATGTCGCCCGCGTGTTCGACGCCGACGTACGCCGCCACGCCCCTGCCCCTGCCACCCGCCCGACGCGACTGGCCTTCCGCGTGCGTTAGGCGCCGCCAGCGCCGGTTGGGTCACTCGTGGCGGATGGCGTCGATCGGCGAGAGGCGGGAGGCGCGAATGGCGGGGAACGTCCCGAAGATCAGCCCGACCAGGACCGCCGAGCAGACCGACGACAACAGGGTACTGGCCGTGATCGCGGCATGCAGCGGCGCCTGGGGCACCAGCGAGCGCACGAGGGCCGCGAGCGCAAAGGCGAGGGCAAGCCCGAGCAGCGTGCCGATGCCACTCCCTACCCCGGCAATCGCCACTGACTCCGCGAGGAACTGCAACAGGATGTCGCGCTGCCGCGCGCCCAGGGCCTTGCGCACGCCGATCTCACGCGTCCGCTCGCTCACGCTCGCCAGCAGGACGTTCATGATCCCGACACCACCCACGACGAGCGCGACGCCGGCGAGCGACCCCATCACGAGCTTGAAGACGAGCAGCGTGGTCTTCACTTCCTCGATGCGTGCGAGCTGCGTCGAGACCTCGACGCGTCGCTGCCAGTCGTGGAAGCGCGTCGCCAGCCATTCCTCCACCGCATCCTTCACGGGATTCACGGTCTCGAACCGGGCCGCACGCACGATCAGCGAGGGAACCATCGACCGGTTCGCGCCGAACAGGGTGAGCGCGGCGCGCATCGGCAGGAAGGCCTCGTACGTCCGCTCTCCGGTATACGGGGGCATGATCCCGATCGTGGTGACCGGTCGGCGGCCCACGCGGACGACGCGTCCCAGCATCAGCACGGGGTCACCGTTAGGCGAGAGCTCGGCGGCAAGCTTGTGCGACAGCACGACGACCGGCACGTTGCGCGCCGTCTCGCCATCGGTGAAGTAGCGGCCGGCGTGCAAGGCGCGGCGCCCGAACTCGAGGAAGTTGGCGAGCGTGGCGGTGACCTTCGCCGCATGCGGCGCCCCGAGGTTGCTCGCCACGACCGCCTGGGTGGAGGCGACCATCGTCACCTCGGCGTCGGTGGCGAGGCGTCGTCCGAGTTCGGCCGCGTCCTGCAACCCCAGCACGACGTAGCCGGCCACGGGAAAGTCGAATCCGTCGCGCGTCTCCGTCAGCCGCGA
The DNA here is from genome assembly GCA_014379705.1 of Gemmatimonadaceae bacterium. GTDB lineage: Bacteria > Gemmatimonadota > Gemmatimonadetes > Gemmatimonadales > Gemmatimonadaceae > RBC101. The sequence goes on along the minus strand of JACMLI010000023.1, from coordinate 4,679 downwards.
CGTCACCAGCACCGTCTGCACGTCGGTGCGCGCCGACATCTCGGCGCGGGCGTACTGCTCGAGGCCATCGGCGAGGGAGAGCGTCGTGATGACCGAGGCGACGCCGATGAGGACGCCCAGGGTGGAGAGGCCCGTGCGCAGCGGATTGACCGTGGTGGCCACAAGGCCCTGGAGGATCGATGCGTAGGAAGGTGCGGGCATAGCTGGGAGGATGGCGTCACCGAGCCACGCGCCGCATCGGCCGATGGTTGCGCCGACGTACAACCTTCGATGGATGCCTGCCGGCACGGGTCGCTCGGTATGTTGCAGGCACCCCAAGCCCGAGCCTCCCTCCCGCCCGTGACCCCCGTCCTGTCGGTGGAACCGCTCTTCGCCCACAACGCGCGCGCGTGGCTTCGCGGGTGGGTGGTGTCACAAGCGATCGCGCTGATCATCGCGAGCCTCGTGGCCCTCGATCGGTCGCAAGGGTCAGCGTCCACGGCGCCAATTCCACGCATCGTCGCCGTCGTCATCCTCGTCGTGCTGACGCATGGCCTGGGGTACGTGTTCTATCCGTGGATCCTCGCGAGGCGCTGGGCGATCCTGCTGTACGTGCCGCTGTGTTACGCGATCGTCGTGTGGGGCATGGTTGTCCATCGGGCATACGGCCTGCTGATCCTGCCCGCGATCCTGCAGGGCTTCCTCTTCCTGCCGTTTGCCTGGGCGGCGGTCATCCTGGCGGCCCTCTCCGTCGGCCTCGCGTGGAGCGTCGCCGTAGGCGCTCGCAACGAGAGCCTGTTCGTCGCGCTGTCGCGCATCGGTGCCGTGATGGGCATGGGCCTGATGATGGGGACCGTGCTCCTGTACATCCACCGGGCCAATCGTGAGGCAGCGCTGCGCAACGCCCTGATCGCGCAGCTCGACGCCGCCCAGCGCGACCTCGCCGAGCGTTCCCGCGAGGCTGGGGTGCTCGAGGAACGCCAGCGCCTGTCGCACGACATCCACGACACGCTCTCCCAGGCTTTCGCCAGCGTCATCCGACATCTCGAGACGGTGGACCTGGCCCTCCCCTCGGCGCCTGCCAGCGCGCCTGACGAGCGATGGATTCCGCAAGTGCGGTCGCACCTCGGGTACGCCCAGTCGGTGTCGCGCTCGAGCCTCGCCGAGATCCGGCGACTGGTCCTGGCACTGCGCCCGAGTGAACTCTCCAACGCGCCCCTTGCCGCCGCGCTGGAGCGAGTGGCGACGCAGTGGGGCGAGGCGCATGGCGTGCGCACCACCTTCGTCGCCGACGCCCTGCCCGCCCTGCTCGAAGACGCCGAGGTGGTGTTCCTGCGAGCCACGCAGGAGTCCCTGAGCAACGTGGCGCGCCACGCGAAGGCCACGTCGGTCACCATCACCCTCAGCTGCATCGACGAGTTGGTCATGCTCACCGTGGAGGACGATGGAGACGGCTTTGCCCAGGCCGAGACGGCGGGGGGCACCACATGCGGTCTCTCGGGCATGCGTGAGCGCGCGCGACGGCTCGGCGGATACGTGCTGGTCGATACCACGCCCGGCGAAGGCACGAGCCTGACGCTCGCCATGCCCCTCGCCGCGATCGTGGCGTCGTCGCGTGATGCCGAGGCTCCGGCATGAGCGCGCGACACCGGGTGCTCGTGGTCGACGACCACCCGATCGTGCGCAGCGGCATCGTGAGCGTGCTGGCCACGCAACCCGACTTCGAGGTCGTGGGCGAGGCCGCTGATGGAGCCGAAGCGGTGGGCCTCGCGCTCCGGCTCGAACCCGACCTGGTGCTGATGGACCTGCGCATGCCGGCGCGTGGTGGCGCCTCGGCCACGGAGGAAATTCTCGCGGCGCGCCCCGCAACCCGTGTGGTCATCCTCACCACCTACGCCACCGACGGTGAAGTCCTGCGCGCGATCGAAGTCGGGGCGGTGGGCTACCTGCTCAAGGACGTGCCTCACGAGGAACTCTTCCGGGCGCTTCGGGCGGTGCTGCGCGGCGAGCGCTACCTCGCGCCGGTCGTGGCCGACCGCCTTGTCTCCCGATGGCGGAAGCCGACCCGTGGAGAGATCACGAAGCGTGAGGCCACCGTGCTCGAATGCGTGGCCCGGGGGGACTCGAACAAGGCGATCGCCGCCGCCCTTGGCATCACGGAGCCAACGGTGAAGGCGCACCTCGTCCACATCTTCGAGAAGCTGGGCGTCGAGAACCGGACCTCGGCGGTGCGGGTCGCCACCGAACGGGGGCTGGTCGGGGAGCGCTGATCTCGAGGCCAGCCGTGCGCGGGCCGCCTGTACTCGTCAGGCACCCCGCGCGAGGCCTGCCAACGTCACGCCTTCTTTGCGGCGGGTTTCACGTTGGCATTCATGCGGAACAGGTTGCCAGGATCGTAGGTCGTCTTGACGGCGACGAGACGGTCGTGGTTGCGCCGATAGTTGTCACGGATGGCGGCGGCGCTGTGCTCCGACTCGAGGTCGTTCACGTAGAACCCGTGCGTGAACTTCTCGATCCCGGTCCAGTATTGCTTGATCCACTGCGTGTGCGCGGACCCGTCCTGGCCGAACTTCCAGCCCACCGCGCACAGCATGTTGGCCTGCACGTCACGCTGCGCGAATGCGGTGGCCGTTGAGGGAACCTTGGCAATCGCGCCACCACCTTGCTGGAAGAAGACCGCCGTGGAGCGCTGCGGGTGCCCCTCGAATCGATCGAGGATCGCGGAGATCAGGCCTCCCGGCATGTTCGCGATGAATCCGCTCTTGAGGTACGACGCCTCGGCACGTGGATCGGAGACGTCCCCCGATCGCTGCACCGCCACGTAGTCTTTCGACTTGATGGTATCGGCGAGCGGCGTCCCCAGCTTGCGAAGGGGGGCCAAGGCACGTTCCGCCGTGTTGGCCGGGCCGGAATGGCACACCTCGAACATCACCAGGCCGGGGGCCGCACCCGGTGGCTTCACCAACACGAGCCCGAGCGCGAAGTCGTCCGGAACGGCCGGGCCGTATTCGGCGAAGACCTGGAAGACGTCGCGGGCACGCGCGATCGGGAACACGAGCTCCCCGGCCACGACCTGGCGTTGCATCGGGTGCAGCTGGAATTCGAAGTTTGTCACGATGCCGAAATTCCCGCCGCCGCCACGCACGCCCCAGAACAGGTCGGGGTTCTCCTTCGCACTCGCGTGGCGCATCGCGCCATCGGCAGTGACGACATCTGCAGACAGCAGGTTGTCCACCGAGAGTCCAAAGCGACGCGCGAGCCGACCGAAGCCGCCACCGGTGACCAGTCCGCCAACTCCCGTATGCGAGACGGTGCCCATCGGCGTGGCGAGCCCCATCGACATCGCCTCGTGATCGAGCTGGCCCAGGAGCGACCCCCCGGTCACCCAGGCGCGACGGGCGACGGGATCGACGCGGACGTCGCGGAAGTGGGAGAGGTCGATCTGCATGCCGCGATCACAGGTGGACTGTCCCGACGCACTGTGTCCGCCGCACTTCACGGCGAGGAGCAACCCCTTGTTCTCTCGCGCGAAGTTCACCGCGGCGCGGATGTCGGCGACGCCAGTCGGCTGCACGATGAGCGCGGGACGCCGGTCGAACGAGGGGTTCAGGATCTGTCGTGCGCGGTCGTAGCCCTCATCCCCCGAGAGCAACAACTTGCCGCGCAGGCGACCCTTCAGGTCCTCGAGGGCCGCGGCGGTGAGGGTGACCCGCGCGCCATCTCCCGTGACCGCCTCGAGATCGGCGAGGATCCGCGGACCGACGCGACGCGGTGCAATCGCGAAGGCCGGTGTGCGTGGAACAGAGATCGCCGCGGCGGTGGCCACGGCAGACTGGATAAAGACGCGTCGTTTCATTGGAAGCTCCCGGCGGCGGGGAGGTCGGTGGGAGCCCAAAGCATGCACCCGTCTGCCGCGCCGGGCAACATCGAGTTGGCGAGCGACCCGTCGAGCCCTCAGCCGAGAGCGATGCGGGAGGCCGCCATCGCGGCGCCGAAGCCGTTGTCGATATTCACGACGGTCACTCCCGCGGCGCAGGAGTTGAGCGCGGTGAGCAGCGGCGCCACCCCCCCGAAAGCAGCGCCATATCCAACACTTGTAGGGACGGCGATCACGGGGCACGCCACCAGGCCTCCAACGACGGATGGCAGGGCGCCGTCCATGCCAGCGACCACGATGATCACCCGTGCCTCACGCAACTGCGCCGATCGCGAAAGCAGCCGGTGGATGCCGGCCACACCGACGTCGGTGAGCCGCGAGACGGCGATACCGAGGGCGAGTAACGTCTCGGACGCTTCCTCCGCGACCGGGAGATCGCTCGTCCCCGCAGTCACGATGAGGATGGTTCCGGCGCCCTCGGGCACGGGCACGCTTCCGGCCATCGACACGGTGCGCGCCATCGCATTCACCCGCGCCGACGGAAAGCGCAGCGAGAGGGCTTCGCGCGTCTCGGCGTCTGCGCGCGTGACGAGAAAGCCTTCGTCATGCTTCGCGATGCGCTCGACGATCGCCACAACTTGTTCGACCGTCTTGCCGGCGCCGAACACGACCTCAGGGTAGCCCTGACGCAGCGCGCGATGATGGTCGACGGTCGCGAAATCGAGCGCCTCCACCGGCTCGGCCGCAAACTGTTCGAGGGCCGCCGCTGCCGTGACCGTGCCGCGCGCGACCTCCTCGAGGATGGCGCGCGCCCGCTCGGGGG
>JACMLI010000221.1 GCA_014379705.1 Gemmatimonadaceae bacterium | reverse complement strand
GCTCGGGAACCAGAGGATGCGCTTGGCCTCGTGCATGACCATGAGCTCCTGCACGAGGGGCTCGAGGTCGTTGAGCACCTCGACTTTCGCGAGTGTGTCCGTTGCGGGTGTCGTCATGCGGAAGATGGGGTCGCGGACCAGCGGTGGTGGATCAGGAGGAACAGCGGCCGTCCGACGTCTACACGACACAACATAGTCGCGGAGAAGCACTCGTCGGAATACCAGTGGGTTTCCGGAGCGCTCCCCCGCACGGCGCGCTGGCCTTCACAGGGCAAGAAGCGAGCGCGACAAGAGTGCGCCCTGGAACTATCTTCCGTGCGCCTCATGCCCATTTCGCCTCCGTTCAATCGCCTCCCTGCACGCGCGCTCCTGCCGTCGGCGGCCGTGATGGGGATCGTGCTCATCCTCATCGCTCGGCTTCACCCGGCGTCGCGGGCACTCGTCGAAACATCGATGGGGGCCGGGCTGCTCGCCTATGCGGGAGTGGTCGTCGTTCTCCTCGTCGCCGCCCGGAATGCACGCCTGGACTGGAATCGGCTCCTCGGCCCGACGCTTCCGCACACCGAATGGCCGCTGGCAGCCGTCGCGTTCCCGCTCGCGGCGCTCTCCTACGCTGGGTTCTGGCTACTCTGGGTTCCGCTGTCGCTGATCGCACCCGGCTTCGTCCAGTCGTATGCGTTGGACACGATGCCCGAACTCCTGAGCCGTGGCAATCCGGCGCGGCTTTTCCTCGACGTCGTCGTGATCGTCATCGTCGCGCCCGTGGTCGAGGAGATCCTGTTTCGTGGCATCCTGCTCCATCGCTGGGCCGCCCGGTGGGGAACGACGGCCGGAGTCATCGTCAGCTCGGCGCTCTTCGCGATCGGGCACGTCGAGCTCATTGGCCACTTCGTGTTCGGTGTCGCGCTGGCCGCCCTCTACGTGCGGACGCGCAGCCTCTGGGTGCCGATCGCCGCGCACGTGGTCAACAATGCCTTCGCGATAAGCTTCGCGATTCCTGACGCGTTGCGGGGGGTGCCGGAGATAGCCCCAAGCATCGAGGAGTTTCGCGAGGAGTGGCCGGCGGCGGTCCTCTTTCTGGTGCTTGGGGCAACCGTTCTCTGGTGGCTGTGGCGCCGGTACGGTCCGCGCGGAGCATGGACATTGCCCTATGCGAGCGAGGCTCAGCCGGCGGCGGCAGTCGTGCGTCCCGGCGCGGAGCCCATCGACGCGACCTTCGGAGAAGCACCATGACCTGCTGCCGGATGGCTACCCTCATCGCACTCGCCGTCGCAACGGCGTGCGCCTCGGCGTCGACGTCCTCGTCGTCGACGTCCGCCGCACCCTCCACGTCCGCGCGCAGCGGCCCGCCTGCACCCGCACGTCCAGCCTGCGCCACTCCCGATGACTACGTCGGAACCTCGATGTCCGGCACCTTCGCGTCGCCGCCGGAACCGCTGTACGCGGCCGGCTCGGCGGTGCTTCGCGAGCTGGGCTACGCCGTGCTGGAGCACGCACCTCCGCGTGAGCTGATCACGGCGCCTAGCTACGTCTGGCCGGCGGGGACGGAGAGCGAAGGGTGGCACGGCGCGGAGCATCCGGGCGTCGAGCTCTCGTTGTTCACGCGAGCGGTCGGCGACTCCACCCATGTCACCATTGGCGCGCGCGCCCTCTGTCTCGTGCGCGGCCCGGGGGAGACCTCGCCAAGCACGGAAGTCGGCAAGAGTCTGGAGTCGGTGAGCACGCTCCAGGCGATGACCGCGTTCCTCAAGCGGTTGCAGCGCGGGCCATGACATCGCCAGTGAAGTAGCATGGCGCCGGCGGATACCGAGTCCCATCGCTCCTGGACGCTCCCGCGTGTTGACAGGCTTTCCAGGGGCCGCAACAGGAAGAACATGAAGGAGACATGAAGAACATGAAGGGTGCCGAAGGCACGCGGGTCTCCGAGCACCGGGGCCCGACGGCAACGGCAACTGATGGAAGAGTGCACGGCGCTCTCGATGCACTCGAAACCTTCATGTCCTTCGTGCCTTCTTCAAGTTCTTCCTGTTCAGGCTTCTGGAAAGCCGGAAGACCAGCGGAGTCGTGACGCCCCTCATCGGTGGAATGTGGATCGGGCCAACCTTGTGCCCGGCGGCGGCTGTCCGTATCGTCGCCCGGCCGGCGGGGTGAAGCGCCGCATCGCGGGCTATCATCGGGACGACGAGGGGCACTGGGTGGCCGATCTCGAATGCGGTCACGGGCAGCACGTGCGCCACGACCCGCCGTGGCAGACGCGAGAGTGGGTGACGACCCCCGAGGGGCGCGCGCGCTTCCTCGGGAGAACGTTGAATTGCGTGAAGTGCGACCATCAGATCATCGATCCAATCGAGACGGGCTGACGATGAAATCCTTCTGGCAGCCTCAAACGCGCGCGGCGGTCCTCGGGCGGCTCGAGGTGCTGACCCCCGAGCATCGCGCGCAGTGGGGGCGCTTCACGGCCCCGCTGGTGGTCGCACACCTGTCGGATGCACTCCGAATGGCGTTCGGAGATCTCGCGACGAGGAGCAAGCGCCTGCCGGTGCGACATCCGCCGCTGAAACAGATCGTGATCTACTGGCTTCCGATGCCGAAAGGCCTGCCCACCGCGGCCGAGCTCATCTCTCGTGCGCCCGCCGCGTGGGAGGCCGAGATGCACGACTGTCGAACGCTGATCGAGCGCTTCGGGAGGGAGTCGCCGGGGCGGGCGTGGCCGGACCATCCGGCGTTCGGCACGATGACGGCCCGGCAGTGGGGAGTGATCACGTACCGACACACCGATCATCATTTGAGCCAGTTCGGTGTATAGCTCGTGTCAGCTACTCCCGCGCGGAACACGACTCCATGGTGACTCCCCTGCACACGTACAGCCTGCACGCAACGATGCGCCTCCCTGTGCCGCGCGCGACGGTGTTCGCGTTCTTCGCCGACGCGGCCAACCTCGGGACGATCACGCCGCCGGAGGT
>JACMLI010000220.1 GCA_014379705.1 Gemmatimonadaceae bacterium | reverse complement strand
GCTCGGCGCGGGTGCCGCTGCGGCCGCGGTGGTCACGGCCATGTTGCCCGTTGTCGCCGTCGCCGGCATCGCCGCTGTCGTGCTGCTGCGCCGGCCTCCACTCGCCGAGACATGAAGACGGTGCGCACGCAGGTGGCAATCATCGGAGCAGGCCCCGCCGGGCTCGTACTCGGGCAGATCCTGCATCGCAACGGCATCGAGTCGATCATCCTGGAGGAGCGGGATCGCGCATATGTGGAGCGACGCCTTCGGGCGGGCGTTCTCGAACAGGGCTCTGCCGACCTGCTGCGCGAGCTCGGCGTGGGAGAGCGCATGGATCGCGAGAAGCTCGTGCACCATGGCGTCCACCTGCAGTTCGAGGGGGAGCGGCATCGCATCGACCTGTCGGGTCTGACGGGAGGCAAGTCGATCACCGTCTACGGGCAGCACGAGATCGTGAAGGACCTGATCGCCGCCCGGCTCGCCCAGGGAGGTCCGCTTCGATTCGAGGTCAGAGACGTTCAGCTGCACGACCTCGCGAGCGAGCGTCCGCGGGTCACCGTTCGCGATGCGGACGAGCCCCATGAGATCACCTGCGACTTCATCGCGGGGTGCGACGGATCTCATGGCGTCAGCCTGCCCTCTGCACCAGCCGGGCACTTCACGACGTTCGAACGGAGCTATCCGTTCAGCTGGCTCGGCATCCTCGCGTCGGTGCCACCGTCACTCGACGAACTGGTCTACGCGTGGCACGAGCGCGGCTTCGCGCTCCACAGCATGCGTTCGCCCACGATCACGCGATTGTACGTCCAGTGCCCCGCCGAGGACTCCATTGAGGCATGGCCCGACGAGAGAATCTGGGCAGAATTGCAGGCGCGGCTCGCCATGTCGGACGGATGGCAGTTGCTGGAGGGGCCGATCCTGGAGAAAGGCATAGCGCGCATACGCAGCCACGTGACCGAGCCCATGTCCTGCGGACGCATGTACCTCGCCGGCGACGCGGCCCATATCGTGCCGCCCACGGGGGCCAAGGGGATGAACCTTGCCCTCCATGACGTCCGGGTCCTCGGCTCGGCAATGACGTCGTGGTACCGCACTGGTGACCAGCGCGAACTGGAGCAATACTCTGCCACGTGCCTCCGTCGGGTGTGGCGCGCCGAGCACTTTTCCTGGTGGATGACGTCGATGCTGCACCGACTCCCAAGCGATGACCCGTTTGGCGCGAAGCTGCAACTCGCGCAGATGCGATACCTGTGCCGATCCTCGGCGGCGGCGACCAGCTTTGCCGAGAACTACGTGGGGTTCGAGCATGCCTGACGAGTCGGTTCGCTACGAGGAGGGCTCGAAGGTCAGGCGCGACGTCCTCGGCGATGCGCACGTGGATCGCGCCCTCGCACAACAAACGGAGTTCGACGCCCCCTTCCAGCAGTTCATCACCGAAGTCGCCTGGGGCACGCTCTGGTCGGGGCCCGACCTCGACCGACGGACGCGCAGTCTCGTGACGATTGCCATCCTCGCGGCGCTTGGGCGCAAGGAGGAGCTCGAGCTGCATTTGCGGGCCAGCCAGAACACGGGCGCCACCCCCGAGGAGGTGCGCGAAGCCTTGATGCACGTCGCCGTTTATGCGGGCGTGCCCGCGGCCAACAGCGCGATGGCGCTGGCGAAGGCACGTTTCGCTGGCGTCGACGGTTCGCCGCCAGGGGCTGCGCCGTGACCACGACCATCGGCGAGATCGTGCGTGGGGATGCGGCGGTGTTCCCACCCTACCTCTACGATGCCTATCGGGCGACGATCCTCCGTGCCCCGCTCCTGCCGATGGTGGAGGTCCCACTTTCGATCGTTGATCGCCAGGGTCCGGGCGCGGCATGGTTCCCCGTCCAGCCGATCGACGCCGACCTCACTCGGAATGCGGGTATGGGAGGGGAAGCCCTTGGTCAGCGGATCATCCTGACCGGTCGGCTGCTCGACGCCGACGGAAGGCCCGTGCCGGATGCACTCGTCGAGGTCTGGCAGGCGAATGCGGCGGGTCGATACATCCACAAGAACGACCAATGGCCCGGCCCGTTGGATCCAAACTTTCTCGGGCTGGGGCGGTGTCGCACGGATGCCAATGGCGCGTACCGGTTCCTCACGGTGCGGCCTGGCGCCTATCCCTGGAAAAATCACGAGAACGCATGGCGACCGGCGCACGTGCATTTCTCTGTGCTGGGGCGAATGTGGAGCGAAAGAATGATCACGCAGATGTACTTCGCCGACGATCCCATGTTGTCGCTGGACCCCATCTACAACGCGGTGCCCGAGGCCGCGCGGGCGCGACTCGTCGCGGCCTATGCGCACGACGTCACCGAGTCGCAGTGGGCGCTGGGTTGGCGCTGGGACATCGTGATCGCAGGGTCAACATCGACGCCGTTCGAGGAGCGGGGCAACGCGTGAGCCACCTGCTGACGCCATCGCAGACCGTCGGGCCGTACTTTCACGACGCATTGCTAGGGTGCGACGCCTTCATCAGCGCGGAGGCGCCGGGTCAACGCGTGCGCATCGTGGGAACGGTGGTCGACGGTGCCGGCGAGGGCGTTCCCGACGCCATGATCGAGGCGTGGCAGGGGAACTGCTTCTCGCGCGTCGGCACCGGGGCAGGTGGCATCTTCGAGTTCACCACGATTCATCCGTCGTCGGCGCCAACCGACCGCACGACCGCCGCGCCGCGCATCGACCTGGTGATCTTCGCGCGCGGGCTGCTGAACCACCTGGTCACGCGGATCTACTTTCCCGACGAACACTCCAACGAGCGAGACCCGGTGCTCCGACTGGTGCCGCCAGCACGCCGCGCGACCCTTATCGCGCAGCGCGGACCATCGCACGCGGATGCGCGGGAGGCGACGTACCGCTTCGACATCGTGCTGCAGGGTGGCGATGAGACCGTGTTCTTCGACGTCCGGTAGCGTGGAAGCGATCTCCAGGATCTTTTCGCCTGCGGGCCACGTCGCGCAGATGCTGCGCTTCGAGGCCGCGCTGGCGCGAGCGCACGCGCGTGCCGGCCTGATGACGTCCGAGGTGGCCGAACAGATTGCCTCGCGATGCGACGTGAGCCTGGTGAACGTCGACGCGATCATGCGCGACGCCGAATCGTCCGGCACGCCGGTGATTCCGCTGGTACGGCAACTCACGGCGCAGGTCCCGCCGTCGGCGCGCGATTGGGTGCACCTGGGCGCCACGAGCCAGGACGTGATCGACACCGCGCTCGTTATGCAGATGCGCGACGGACTCGAAGTGCTGATCGCCGAGACCTGTGGCGTCGGAGACGCGGCGGCAACACTGTCGGAGCGGCATCGCGCGTCGGTGATGCCGGGGCGTACGCTCATGCAACATGCCGTGCCGGTCACCTTCGGCCTCAAGGCCGCGCGCTGGCTCTCGGCAGTGACGCGACAGCGCCACGAGCTCGAGCGCGTGCGGCGCGAGTTGCTCGTCCTGCAGTTCGGCGGCGCCGCTGGGACCCTCGCGGCGCTTGGAACCCACGGCCGGGCTGTGGCAGGATATCTCGCCGAGGAACTGGAGCTGCCGTTGCCCGACCTGCCCTGGCACGCCGAGCGTGACCGCCCGGCGGGAGTCGTTGCTGCGTTAGGCATCCTGGCGGGGACGATGGCGAAGGTGGCGACCGATCTCGTCCTTCTCGCGCAGACTGAAGTTGGTGAGGTCGCCGAAGGGGCGGCGCGGGGCAAGGGCGCCTCCTCCGCGATGCCGCACAAGCGCAACCCGGTGGATGCGATGCAAGCGCTCGTCGCGGCCCGACTCGCGATCGGCATGGTCCCGGTCGTCCTTGGCGCGATGGCGCAGGAGCATGAGCGCGCCGCAGGAAGCTGGCAGGCCGAGTGGCAGGCCATACCCGAAGCCTTTCGGCAGTCGGCGCGTGCCACACACCACGTGCGCCTCGCGCTCGAGACCCTGGAGGTCAACACGGAACGCATGCGCGAGAACCTGTCGCTCGACGGTGCGCGGCTCATGGCAGAGTCAGTCGTGACGGCGCTCCGTCCTTCACTGGGTGCGCTGGAAGCGAAGCGCGTGGTTGGGGAGCTGAGCGCGGGTGCGGCGCGCAGTGGGCAGGGCCTGGGGGACGCGGCTCGGGCCGACGCACGCGTGAGCGCCGTGCTCGATCAGGCCGCCTTGGAGGCTGCGCTCGATCCCGCTCGCTCGCTGGGCGGCAATGACGAGATGATCGACGCCGCCCTGCGGGCATGGCGCGACGCCCGAGGCACCCCGCCGTGATTCGCGGCGCGGTGGGGACCACCGGCATCGCATATCGCGTCGATGGTCCAGCTACCGCGCCCGCGATCGTGTTCCTCAATTCGCTCGGCACCACCCATGGCATGTGGGAGTGGCAGCTCCCCGCGCTCTACGACTGGCGCGTCGTGCGCTACGAAGGCAATGGCCATGGGGAGTCGGCGCTCCGCACCGGTCCGGTGACAATCGAAACGCTTTGCGCTGACCTGCTCGCCCTGCTGGATCACCTGCGCGTGGAGCGAGCGGTGCTCTGTGGGTGCTCGATGGGCGGATTGATCGCGCTCCGCGCGGCCGCGACGCACCCGGCACGCGTGACCGGCGCCGTGCTTGCCAACACCGGGGCCAGGGTTGGCACCGTCGACGGATGGAATGCCCGCATCGCCGCCGTGCGCGAGGGGGGTATGACCGCCATCCGTGATGGCGTCGTGGGGCGCTTCCTCTCGGACGCCTTCCGGGCCCGACACCCTGAGGTCGTGGGTCGCATCGGCGCGATGCTCGATGCCGTGGACCCCGAGGGCTATGTCGCGGCGTGTGAGGCGCTGCGTGACGCCGACCTGAGGCCCCTGCTCCCCAAGGTGCGGGTCCCCACGCTCGTCGTCGGGGGATCGCTCGACCAATCGACGCCTCCGAGCCTGGCCGAGGAGCTGCACGCCGGAATCGCGGGGAGCACCCTCGAGATCCTCCCGGCGGCACACCTGTCGATGGTCGAGCTCCCGGGACCGTTCAACGCCCGGCTGCGGCGGTTTCTGGAGAGTGAACAGTCATAGTGAATAGTGAATGGTCCTCGCCGCACCAGATTCACCATTCACCGTTCACCATTCCCACCCACGATTCACGGAAATCGCCCGAACGGTCCATTTCCTTTGCCCGTCCACGCGGAGAGATTTTCACTCGGGGCCAGTCCCCATCTTCCCAAGGACCATCCTCGCGGCACGAGCCCTCACCTGCCTACCGCTCCGGCCGCTTTCCCGGTACATGCCAAACCGCTTCGCCTGGTCCCGCCTATCCGACGAGAAGCTCATGCGTGTGCGTCTGCGCGAGCTGGGCCTCACGATCGAAGGCACGCACCTGGAGGGACTCGTCGAGAAGCTCTATGAGGAGCTCGACCTGAAGGGTCTCAAGGCCAAGCCGCACGTCTGGCTCTCCGACGAGTGGTTCTCGCCGGGAGGTGTGCCGGGGTTCGCGATCCCGTTCTATCTCGCGCACAAGCGGCTCCGGCGGCTCGAGCAGCGTCAACTGCTCGACGTCGAAGGCGCGTCGCGTGCGGACTGCCTGCGCATCATGCGCCATGAGACGGGGCACGCCATCCAGCATGCGTACCAGCTCCACCGGCGCCGGCGCTGGCAGCAACATTTCGGGAAGTCGTCGGAGAAGTATCCGGAGTACTATCGCCCGAATCCGGCGAGCAAGCGCTACGTCCAGCACCTGCGCCTGTGGTATGCCCAGAGTCACCCCGACGAGGACTTCGCCGAGACCTTCGCCGAATGGCTGCGCCCGCGCTCGGACTGGCGGCAGCGGTACAAGGGATGGCCCGCGCTCAAGAAGCTCGAGTACGTGGACCAGCTCATGTCGGACCTCGCGGGGGAGAAGCCCGCGGTGGTGACACGCCGGACGGTCGAACGGATAGACCGCCTGACGAAGACTCTCAACGAGCACTATTCGTCGCGGCGGCGGAAATACACCGTCGTCTTTCCCAACATCTACGATGCCGACCTGCGTCGGCTGTTCTCTGACCAGCCGCACCATCGGCGTCGCGAAGCCGCGTCGAGCTTCTTGCGCCGGCATCGTTCCGAGATTCGTACACTGGTGGCAAAGTGGACGGGTGAGTACCAGTACACGCTGGACCAGGTGCTCGGAAACATCATCGGCCGGTGTGGCGACCTGCGGTTGCGGGTCGTCGGCGCAGAGCGGCAGGTGGTGACCGATTTCAGCGTGCTCCTCACCGTGAAAACGATGCACTTCCTGTACGAGCAAGGCCGCCGCAACTGGATCGCGCTCTAACCCACGCATGCGCAAGCTCCGCGTACTCCTGCTGACCGATCCGCGCAACCTTCCGCCTGACGACATCGCGACGATGTCCGAGGCGGACGCGCTCGCGTACCGCACGGAATGGGACGTCATTCGCACGCTGCGCGAGATCGGTCACGAGGTGCAGCCCCTCGGCGTCTACGACGAGCTGCGTCCGATCCGCGAGGCGATCGACACCTTCAAGCCCGACATCGTTTTCAATCTGCTCGAGGAGTTCGCGAGCAACACGCTGCAGGGCTACAACGTCGCCGGCTTCCTGGAGCTGCTCGGCGTGCCGTACACGGGGTGCAATCCGCGCGGGCTGATCCTCACGGGGGAAAAGTCGCTGGCGAAGAAGGTGCTGATCTATCATCGCATCCGGTTGCCGGCGTTCCACGTGGCGCCCCTCGGCCGCAAGATGCGCCGCCCGCGCGCCCTCGGTTTCCCGCTCATCGTGAAGAGCCTCACCGAGCACGCGTCGCTGGGCATTTCGCAGGCGTCGCTCGTGAACGACGATGAGGAGCTCGCCGAGCGTGTGGCGTTCATCCACCGGCGGCTTGGCACCGATGCGCTCGTGGAGCAATTCATCACGGGACGCGAGCTGTACGTCGGGGTGTTCGGCAATGACCGACTGGTGGCGCTACCGCCGCGGGAACTCGTGTTCGAGAAGGCACCGGCCGACACGCCGGTGATTGCGACGGCGAGGGCCAAGCACAACCTCGATTACCAGAAGCGGCACGGGATCGAGCAACGCGCGGCCGACGAGTTGCCGGCGGGGGTGGCAGCGACGATCGGACACCTCAGCAAGCGCATCTACAAGACGCTGGGGCTCTCGGGGTACGCGCGCCTCGACTACCGGCTGAGCCCCGAGGGGCTGCTGTGGTTCCTCGAGGCCAACCCGAACCCCGAGCTTGCCGACGGTCAGGAGTTCGCATCGGCGGCCAGGCAGCACGGGATCGAGTACGCGGAACTGCTGCAACGCATCGTTGGCCTCGGGCTGCGCTTCACGGGCACACGGGAGCGCTGACGTGGACGGCTCGCAGGGGGATGGATGGGGATGCTGAGCGCCATCTGGGCCTACATCACGCTGGGCGTGTCGACCGCGTTCACCCAGGAGCTGGGCGCGCTCGTGGGCGGGTTCGCGGCGGAGCAGCAGCACCTCGAACTCTCGCTCGTGCTCGTGACGTGCGCAAGCGCGGTGTTCGTGGAGTCGGTCGCGCTCTACTCGCTGGGCCGATGGAATGCGGCGTGGGTCCGGCTTCGCCTGCGGAAGGCATCGCCAGTCGCACGACGCCTGCTGCGCTCGATGCGCTACAGTCCGTGGCGGGCGACGATCATCTCGCGCTTTGCCTTCGGGGCACGCATCCCGCTCCCCCTCGCGTGCGGCGCGGCGCGTGTGCCGCCGTGGATCTTCCTCACCGGCACCGCGATCTCGTCGGCCGTGTGGTCCTGCGTGTTCGTGGGGCTCGGCTGGGTGTTCGGCGAGGGAGCTGTTCTGGTGGTGGGCGAGGCGCGCCGCTATGAGTGGGTGGTCGGCGCCGTCCTGGTGCTCGCTGTGGCAGTGGTCTTCTGGTGGCTCAAGAAGCGGGAGCGCGCGGCGCGGAAGAACGACCCCACGGCGGGGACGCCGCCGCCACTTTCGTGAATGGTGAATCGTGTATTGGCGGGGGCGCCGATCGGGGGCAGTGCTGTCATCCCGGCCGGTGAGCAACGCGAGCGTGACGCTCGCGTGACAGCGCCGTCCATCATCTAGCTACATCCGGATGGAGGGGTCATGCGAGCTGCGCTCTTGGCGCTCGGCGCATGCTGTCTGGCGCAGGTTGCGTTCGCGCAGGCGCCGCGGGACAGCGCAGGAGTTACGGTACGTCGCTACCCGCGCGGGGCCAGGGCGCCCGCGCAGTGGAGCACCGAGAAAAAACCACTGCTCTCCATAGGCGGTGCCGAGGGCATCGGACCTACGGAGTTCACGGGAGTGCAGGGCGCGATGCGCGCATCGAACGGGCTGGTCGCAGTTGCCGATGGCGGCGCCAACGAGCTTCGGGTGTTTGACGCGCGCGGTGCCTTCGTGCGTACGATCGGTCGGAAAGGCAGCGGACCAGGCGAGTTTGATCGACTCATCACGTTCGTTCGTTCCGGGGATACGATGTTCGTCGTGGACAACTCCGCGCGGCTCAACGTGTACACCTCGACGGAACACTCGTTCGCGTCCGACCGAGACCGGTCATCTCCAACGTAAAGCTGCCGTTGTGGCTGGGCCCCCTGTCAGACGGCGCGATGGT
>JACMLI010000219.1 GCA_014379705.1 Gemmatimonadaceae bacterium | reverse complement strand
TGGCGGGGGCACAGTGGCGACCGCGGGGGCTGTGGTCACGGCGACAGCCGCCGCGGGGGCGGCGGCGAGCGTGGTGTCGTTAGGTAGCGTGTCGGGGGACACCGTGTCGATGACGACCGGGACTGCCGGTGGGGGCGAGGTCACGATCACCGACTCGGTGGTCGGCGGCGACGTGTCGGGTGGGCTGTCCTCCGCACCGCCCCGTTTCGCAAACCCCTGGAAATACACGAGGGCCGCCAGCGCGATCGCGACCAGCCCGCCGATCGCAATGGTGCTCCCGCTGGGCCTCGCTGGCCCAAGTTTGGTGCCGCACCACTTGCAGCCGCCGACCGAACGCGGGTAATAGGTGTCGCACTTGCGACAATGGGCAAGCGGTACCATCCCCCCGCGATGGTTGCGCAGGAAGAAAGCGTGCGTGCACTTGGGACAGCGCGATGCGGCAAACAGCGCCTTGGCTCCGCACGCTTCGCAGCGCACATACTGCAAGTGAAACCCTCCGGCCTTGGGGACGCACGCACCCCTGATGGGCCGTCCGTCTGGGGAAGCTAGCGCGCGGTCAGAAAGCCGGCAGGTGCCGGCGCGAGGACTGGCAGCAACGGCAGCGCACCCTCTCGCTGAGCACGACTTACTGCCTTACGTTGCGCGCGGGAACGGTGTGCGAACTCCAATCGGGGAACAGTGCCCGACAGTCGGGCTCGCCGGCCTGCTGATGGCGGCGATCGGAACGATGGACGCGGGCTCGTCTCACAGTCCGCAATCGATCCAGCGGGCTATGGAACCCGGAAGAAGGCCGTGCCGTCCTCGAACGGCATGCCGAGTCGCTCGGCGAGGGTCCGATCCGCGCTGGCCCGGCCCACCATGAGCGATGTTCCGATATCGACGCGCCGTGGCACGGTGAATTCGAGCACGAGTCCCGGCAGGGGCTTTCGGCACCAGCAGATCGGCGGGCCGGCCTCATGCACGCACCACGAAACCTGGATGTCGACGCCCGCGAGTTCGCGCAGGCGTTCGCTACCCCGGTGCAGCGCGTCAAGCGTTGCCTCCCCCTTCGCGACCTGGGGGCGCCAACCCTGCGCAAAGAGAAGCAAACCCTCGGCAGCGCACCGCTGCAGCACGTCGCGACGACCCGGCAGGAGCACGACGCCCGCCGGCCCGAGCGGACTGCCCTCCCAGACCACGTCGTCGAGTTCGAGGCACAGCGCGCGCGCCGATGCATCCGCCGGTTTGTGCCTCGCGAAAGGACGGGCCTCGATCGTTCCGAATCCCTCGTCAGGCGCCGGCGCCTCCAGCGTGCGTTCGTACCTGAACTGCGCGTCGGGACCCAGGTACCGCGGATCGGAGCGCCCAAGCCGCTTGAGGTCCTCGGGGCTCGGTAGCTGGCCATGCACGTCGAGCAGTCGCGTGATCGCGTTCACCTGGGCGTCGGCGATGGACGTGGTGAGCCAGACGCACCGCACCTCGAGGCCATGCTCCCAGGCGCACTCGATCACTTCGTTGCGCGCCCGTCGCGTGGGGTACGTGTTGTCGAGCACCCAGCGACGCGTCCCCGCAGAGATTCCGGCATCGAGGGCCTTCACGAGCGCGGAAAGCGTTCCGCCGGTGGTATCCCGATTGAGCCGGGCGTATCCGCGTTCCACGAACTCGCGGACGACCGTGCTCTTCCCTGCTCCCGGCATCCCCATGAGCACGACCACTTCGCCGTCCGCTGCACCCGTGGGCCGGCGCTCGGCGCGAGGTACGCGCAAGAGGCGACCGTTGAAGCGCTCATCGAGGCTGCGCAGGGCTCCCGCGGAGAGTTCCAGGCGAGCGGCGCGCCCAAGGGACGCGGCATGCACGACCTGCGTCGGCCCGGCGATGGGGACGACGTTCTCGAAGCTCGCCAGCCAGGCGAGCACGATTTCGGCGGGGGTGGCGTCGTGCTCGGCGGCGAGCGTCGCGAGCAACGGATCCTTCGCCAGACGGGACGCCCGTTCGCCGCCGAGCGGGCGCCAGGCGAGCAGCCGAATGCGGTGCTCACGACAATACTCGGCGACACCATTCCTGAGGTTGTCATCGTCGACGGGAGACAGGCTGACCTGCACCGAGTCGATCTCGACGATGCGTCGGGCGGCCTCCACCTGACCCACCGTG
>JACMLI010000218.1 GCA_014379705.1 Gemmatimonadaceae bacterium | reverse complement strand
TCGTGTCGCCAGCCAGCCGCCTACCCCGGCAAGGGCGATCACTGCGGCGGCCACTCCCGGCCACCAGCGCCGGACCGCCCGGCGTCGCAGGACAAGGCTCGGCGTTTGCGCCGACGCAACCTCGCCGCTCACGACCGCTGGGTCGTCGAGCGACGTCAGGATCTCGTTGGCCGACTGCGGACGCCTGCTCGGCTCCTTCTCGAGGCAACGCGCGACGAGCTGCTCGAGCGCGAGAGGTATGGTCGGACGCAACGTCGACAGCAGCGCCGGCTCCTCAACAAGGTGCGCCGACATCTGCTCCGCAACCGAGCGGCGCGCGAAGGGTGGCTGGCCAGTGAGGAGCTCATAGGCTGTGGCGCCGAAGGCGTAGATGTCGGCGCGATGGTCGACATTCGGGTCACCCGCCACCTGCTCGGGAGACATGTACGCCGGCGTGCCGAGCGACATCCCTGCCCCGGTCAAGGTACCGTGCGGGTGGCGATCGCTCTCGCGTGCAGACACGAGGGCCTTCGCCACCCCAAAGTCGGCCACCATGGCAGCGCCGCCCGCCATCAACACGTTGTCGGGCTTGATGTCGCGGTGCACGATGCCACGCACATGGGCAAAGGCGAGCGCGCGCGCGATGTCGCGCAGGATTGCCACGCTGTGCGGCACGCCGAGTGACCCCTCGCGACGCAGCATGGCGCGCAGCGATTCACCCTCGACGTACGGCATCACGAAGTACGGCAGGCCGTCTGCCGCGCCCGCCGCGATCACGCCGACGATGTTGGGGTGCTGCAGGTTCGCCGAGACGAGCACTTCGCGGCGGAACCGCTCCTTCGAGAGCCCCTCGAGCACGTCTTCCCGGAGCACCTTGATCACAACGCGCCGCGAGAGCGACGTGTCGGAGGCGAGGAAGACGCGGGACATGCCCCCACCGCCCAGTTCCCTTTCGATCTCATACGCCGCGCCAATCGCCGCCTGCAGCTTGGCTGCAAGGACGTCGGTGTCAGGCGTCTGGGCGTCGGGAGGGAGCATTGGTCTGGAACTTAGACAGCGAAGGGCACCCGAAGGATGCTTGGGGGCCGGGACGAACCGTATTCCGGTGATGCGTTCGCCTGCCTACCTTGACGTTTCGAGTCACCAGATGTGAAGGACACGCGAACATCCCGTGCCCCATTCCCTCAGTCAGTCATCCTGACATGTCCAATCGCCGCTCCTTTCTTTCGCGTTTCAGCGCCGGGCTCGCTGCCATCGGCGTGGTTGCCGTACCCACGACGGCCGTCGCCAGCCCGGAGCCGCAGTCGCCCTGGAAGCCCGAGCGGCACCCGCAGGACGATTGGCTCGACACCCTGCCGGGCAAGCATCGCTTCTTTTACGACTCCGCGACACCTAACGGTGCGGGCGACGCGATCACGTTCACGACGAACTTCTACGTGGCCAACCGGACAGGCTACAACCTCGGCGACCAGGACCTTGCGGTGGTGATCTGCCTCCGGCACTGGTCGACGCCCTTTGCCTGGACGGACGCGATGTGGGCCAAGTACGGCGCCCCGATCTCGGAGCGGATCAAGTTCGTCGACCCGAAGACGCAGCAGCCGCCGACGATCAACGTCTACCAGTCGACGGCTTACGGGATGCAGCTCCCGAACCGCGGCACGACCCTCGACGTCCTGGTCAAGCGCGGCGTGCACTTCGCCGTGTGCGACATGGCCACGCGCGCTTACGCAGGCATCATCGCCGGTAAGCTCAGCCTGAAGGCCGATGACGTCTACGAGGACGTGAGGGCGAACTCGATTCCCAACTGCCACTACGTCCCGGCCGGAATCGTCGCGGTGCAGCGGGCGCAGGAGCGGGGGTACTCCGCGGTGCAGATGGGGTAGCGGGACGAGATGGACGAGATGGACGAGATGGACGAGATGGACGAGATGGACGAGGTAGACGAGGTATCGAAAAAAGCCGCCCCGACTCCCTACTCCCCCAACAGCTTCTTCAAGTCATCCGTTGACATCTCGTCGATCTCGACGACCACACCCGACGCCAGCCGCAGCTTTACCCCCTTCACCTTCTTCCGCGCGAACAGCGCACGAAGTTGCCCGATGACGGGGATCGCCGCTCCAGCGAGCGTGACCCACGTGGCCAGCGTCGCGACGTCGAGCGAGCGCGTCGCCGACGAGCCGCTCTGCTTCACCCCGTCGGTCGCGGCGATCTCGCGCCGGATCTCCATCACGGTCTCGGCGTCGATCCCTTTGGGAAACTCGAGCACGAGTTTGGTCGTCTGCGCCATTGCTCTGTCCTCCACGATTCGACGGTGACGTTCGTTCGGGTACCCTAAGCCGGGAAGCCCGCGAGCTGCCAGTTCGCCCACAATCCATACGGACACTCGAACGCGACCTGCTCGCGACATGCCTCTTGAAACGCGATCGCCGGCGACGCGCCGCG
>JACMLI010000217.1 GCA_014379705.1 Gemmatimonadaceae bacterium | reverse complement strand
TGGTCATTGGACTAGTGGGCTAATGGGCTCGTGGGCTGGTAGAGACCAGTGGGCCGCGAGTCCACTAGTCCATGCGTCTCCGAAGGGCTTCTGGCCCTTCGCTGTCCTCGGCGAATTCTCACCGCTTCCGACTCAATGTCATGCGCTTCTCATCGACTGCGGGCAAGGCGAAGCCGCGCTCCGGCCGGCCCTGTTCGACGCCGACCTCGAAGCGCCCGTCTCCGTCGTCCGCGGGGAGATGCCGACCTTTGTCGCCGCGGGCAGGAAGTGTTCGTGAAGGGGCAGCGCAAAAACCTTGACCTCTTTGTGACGCAACGAAGACGCGCCTGAGAGGCGCGCCTTTTTCTGTGCGAGTTGTGGGAGAAGGAACGCTAATTGCTGATGAGGTCGTCGTGAAGCGACCTGGACGCTGGTTGAAAAGTCAGGGGCCCCAACTTGCCGGTTTCCCCTGGCTTCTTGGAATCGGCCTCCTGCTCGCGTACGTGGGCGTGCGCATACTTGCACTTCCAAGCGATGTGGCCGCGTCGCCTTCTTTCACGCACGACAGCGCGTACGTCGGGATTGTCGCGCGTAACCTGCTCGAAGGCCGCGGCTACGTGAACGACGCGAACTGGCTCCTGTTCCTCAAGCCGGATTCGCTGCCGATGTACTTCCACAATGCGAATCCGCTGTACCCGACCCTGACGGCCGCCGTCATGCCGTTTGCGGGACTCGACGCCGCGCGCGCCGCGGCGATCGTGTCGATCCTCGGCAGCGTGCTCATTGGTGTTGGGACCTTCTTTCTGCTGCGGGCCTTTCGCCCCGGGTACTGGTTGCCCACCGCCGGTGCTGCTGCGGCCGTGTTGTTCCCCGCCAACTGGCATATCTCGTATGCGCTGATGCCCGACGCGCTTGCGACCGGGCTCGTCGTGTGCTTTCTCGCGCTCGTGGCGCGCGCGCGCGTGGGATGGCACTGGTGGGCCGCGGGCGCGGTACTGGGGCTCGCATGGCTCACGCGATCGTCGTCGAGCCTCGTCGTGCCTCCGGTTGCCCTGTGGATGCTCTGGCGTCGCGGGATGCGCGGTGGGGTCCTGGGCGGTGTGAGGATCGGCATCGCCGCACTCGTGGTGATATCGCCGTGGCTCGTGCACACGGCTCGCGTCCGGGGATCACCATTCGCTTCGGACGCCGGCTTCTACTGGCTCATGGACTACCATGCGTCCCGCGACGGCCGTGAGCAGGACCAGTATTACCGGAGCCTCGATACGCCGCCGACGACGGGCGAGGTGCTCCGGCGCGAGGGAAAGGAGGTCGTGGCCTTTGCCGCTGGAGGCGTCGGCGTCACGATTCGCCGAGCGGCCGCGGGCCTCGCGATGCAAAGTCACTTCGCTGCCGTGTTGCTCGTGGGCGCGTTCATCGCGAGTGCGCTGGCGGTGCGGCGTGGCGGGTTGGGCCCGGAAACCGCGTTCGTGGTGTTGCTGTGGGTCGGAACGATTGCTGCGCTTGCGGTGCGGGGGCCCCATGCGGAGCCACGCTACTTCAGCGTGGGGAACACGCTGCTCGTCTGCGTGCTGCTCGCGCCGTTCTTCGTCCAGCTAGGAGCGAGGCGTCGGTGGCTGATGGCCCCGGCGATTGCCTATGCCTTGCTTGTCGTGGTCCCGCAGGACGTATCGACGACGAGGGCGATGGCCGGCAGGGACCGTAGCCTGGAGGAATTTCGCGCCTCCGCGGTAGCAACGGCGAGCACGATGCCCGCGGCCACGTCGGTGATTTCGCACCTGCCGTACATGTTTACGTACCACACTGGGCGGCCGGCTGTCTCGCCCCCCTACCCCGGCCGACAGGACCTCTTGAACGTCATGGCGCAGTACCATGCCCCGGTCGTCCTGTTGCCAACCGACAGCGTGGGCTATTACTACCCCGGTGCCCCGGGGAGCCTTGCGCCGGATCTCCGGGTGGCCGCCCAGTTCGGGCGGTTTTCCCTGCTGCGCCTCCACAACTGAATGATCTCCCTTGTCGTCCCTGCCTACAACGAAGAAGACGGCATCGAAGAGCTGCACCGACGCGTGAGGAATGCGTCGCCCGCGTGGGGAGAAGACTGGGAACTGGTCGTCGTGGACGATGGGAGTCGCGATCGCACGCTCGAGATCCTGGAGGGGCTCGCCGCCACTGATCCGCGCGTGAAGGTCGTGTCGCTGAGCCGGAACTTCGGGCACCAGCCGGCGGTGACCGCGGGGCTCAACCATGCGACGGGATCGATTGTCTGCGTGATGGACGCGGACCTGCAGGACCCCCCCGAGGAGTTGCTGCCGTTCATCGAGAAGATCCGGGAAGGGTACGACGTGGTGTACGCGATCCGCACGAAGCGAAAGGAAGGGCTCCTCAAGCGGCTCGCGTACTATACGTACTACCGGGCACTCAAGCGGCTCGCCACGCTCGACATCCCCCTCGACGCGGGGGATTTCTGCGTGATGCGAGGTGAGGTCGTGGACGCGATCAATAGCCTCCCGGAACGCAACCGGTTCGTCCGGGGGCTGCGCACGTGGGTCGGGTTCCGCCAGACCGGGCTCGCGTATGAGCGCGCGGCGCGCTACGCGGGGGAGCCCAAGTACACGCTGCGCAAGCTCCTCGGCCTGGCGAGCGATGGCATCGTCAACTTCAGCTACCGTCCGCTGCAGGCCATCATGCTGGTGGGCTTCTTCGTCGGCCTCATCGCGGTTGCGCTCGGCCTCGTGGTGTTGTCGCAGTACCTCTGGAACTTCGCGATTGCGGGCTACAACCCGCGCGAGGCGCGCGGGTGGACGTCGCTGATCCTGGTGCTGCTCTTTTCGTCGGCCGTGCAGCTCTTCTGCCTCGGGATCCTGGGTGTTTACCTCGGGCGCCTCTTCGAGGAGACCAAGCGGCGGCCGGTGTACCTCGTGAAGAAGCGCATCGGCGTCGCGGCGCCCGCACCCGACTGAGCCGTGGACCTAACTACCTGAAGCTTCGAGCGCGGCCACGGGCGCTGGATCGTTCGTGCGCTGCCGCCCCCCGAAGCGCAGCATGGCGTACCCCACCACGCCGCTCACGGTGCTCGCGATCAGGATCCCGATCTTGGCGTCCTCGTTGAGGGCGGGCACGCCGTAGGCGAGGCCGGCGATGAAGATCGACATCGTGAAACCGATCCCCCCAAGGACGGCTGCCCCTCGCATGTGGTTCCACGTGACCCCCGTGGGCAGCGTCGCCAGGCGGGACCGGACGCCCGCCCAGGCAAACAGGGAAATGCCGATGAACTTCCCGAGGCACAGGCCCAGGATGACCCCCCACGTCACGGGCGTGCGCAGCGCCCCACCCACAGCACCGAGCGTCACGCCGGCGTTGGCGAGGGCGAAGATGGGCATCAAGCCGTAGGACACGACTCCATGGAGTGCGTGCTCGATGCGCAGCAGGGGCGCGTTGGCTCGTGACGCGGCCACGTCGAGCGCGAACAGCGCATTCTGCTGGGCCGGATTCTCGATGACCTGTCCCGAATCCGAGGCGTTGGCGTCGAACGTGTCGAGCAGCCCTCGCGCCCGCGCCGAAAATTCGGGAGACCCCATCGTGGCGAAGGCCGGGATCGTCAGCGCCAGCAGCACTCCGGCAATCGTCGCGTGCACCCCGGATTGCAGCACGAAGTACCAGAGGACCAGGCCAACCGTGAGGTACGGCCACAGGACCATGACGCGAGCGCGATTGAAGGCCATCAGGACGGCGATGGTGACGCCCGCCCCGAGGAGCGCCGTGATGTTGAGCGTCGCGGTGTAGAAGACGGCGATCACGATCACGGCACCGAGGTCGTCCACGATGGCAAGCGCCGTGAGGAACACCTTGAGCCCCACGGGAATGCGCGGGCCGAGCAACGCGAGGACCCCCAGCGCGAAGGCAATGTCGGTAGCCATCGGCACGCCCCACCCTCGCGATCCCGGTCCTCCGGCGTTCACCGACGCGTAGATCAGCGCGGGCACGATCATGCCGCCGAGGGCTCCGGCAATGGGCAGTGCTGCTTGTCGCGGCGTGCACAACTCGCCCACGGAGAGTTCGCGCTTGATCTCGAGTCCCACGACCAGGAAGAAGACGGTCATCAGGCCGTCGTTGATCCAATGGTGGAGGGTCATCGTCAGCGGGGCCGATGTCGGCCCGATCGAGAGCGTCTGCTCCCAGAGATGGTGATAGCTCGCGGCCCACGGCGAGTTGGCCCAGACGAGGGCGATCGCCGTCGTCACGAGCAGCGCGACGCCACCCAGTGCACCGGTCCGGGCAAACTCGGTGAACGGGGCGATGAGGCGACGAAGCGGCTCGGGGGCCGCGCGACCCGGGGGCGTGTTGACCATGCTACGCGCAAGCTAGGAGCGTGCGACCGACCGTGGCCAGTGCAACGACATGCGTCCCGGCAACAGGCGCGGGGCTCGCGAAGGGGGTGAACGGAGCGTTTCTTCCCTCGCGAGTTGCCACCCTGTTGCCATCGCGTGCCATGATCCGTTCCTGCGCTCCCATCGCCGCCCTCGTCGGGCTCACCCTCATCACGACGTATCCGGTCAGCGCCCAGCGACCGACGCGTCCGGCGCCCGCCCGAGACACCACGAGCCGGCCCGCGGTCTCCGCCGACGCCATCGGCGGACTGCGCGCCCGCTCGATCGGCCCGGCCATGACGAGCGGTCGCGTGATGTCCATCGCGGTGCATCCCACGGACCCCGCGATCATGTACATCGGGACGGCGTCCGGTGGCCTGTGGAAGTCGGTGAGTGGCGGCGCATCGTGGACGTCCGTCATGGACCGCGAAGGGTCGTACTCGATCGGGTGGGTCACGCTCGATCCGCAGAACCCGAACGTCGTGTGGGCCGGCACCGGAGAGCGCAATTCACAGCGGTCGGTGGCCTACGGCGACGGCGTCTACAAGTCCGATGACGGTGGCCGCTCGTGGAAGAACACCGGCCTCAAGAACTCGGAGCACATCGGACGCCTCATCGTGCACCCGAAGAACTCCGACATTGTCTACGTCGCGGCGCAGGGGCCACTGTGGAGTGCGGGCGGGGACCGCGGACTCTTCAAGACGACCGACGGCGGCAAGACGTGGGAGAACGTGCTCAAGATCAGCGAGCACACCGGCGTGAGCGACGTGGTCATGGACCCGCGCAACCCCGACGTGCTCGTCGCCACGGCGTACCAACGCCGCCGGCACTTCTTCACCCTCATCGATGGCGGACCGGAGAGCGCGATCCACCGGACCACCGATGGCGGCAAGACGTGGACGAAGGTGAACACGGGGCTACCTAACGAAGAGCTGGGGCGCATCGGCCTCGCCATCTCCCCACAGAACCCTGACGTGCTCTACGCCGTCGTCGAAGCCGCCAACCGGCGCGGCGGGATGTATCGCTCGTCGGACAATGGCGTGACGTGGGAGAAGCGCATGGACTACAACCAGGGGTCCATGTACTACGGCGACGTCTTCCCCGACCCGCACCAGTTTGATCGCATCTACATCCCCGACGTGATCTTCCAGGTGAGCGACGACGGTGGCCGCTCGATGCGCGCGCTCGGACAGCGCAGCATGCACGTCGACAACCACGCGATCTGGGTCGACCCGGTCAACCCCAACCACTACCTCGTTGGGAACGACGGCGGGCTCTATCGCTCCTGGGATCGCGGCGCGACGTGGACGTTCTTCGAGAACCTTCCACTCGCCCAGTACTACGACGTCGACACCGACAATGCGCGGCCCTTCTACAACGTGTACGGCGGGCTGCAGGACAACAATTCCCTCGGGATGCCCTCGCGCACGAAGTCTGAGCACGGGATCCTCAACGAGGACGTGTTCGTCACGCAGGGAGGGGACGGTTTCGTCTCACGCGTCGACCCCGAGGACGACAACACCATCTACGCCGAGATGCAGCACGGGGTGATCGTGCGCTACGACAAGCGCACGGGGGAACGCATCGGCATCCAGCCGCAGGAGGAGAAGGGCGGCGTGCCGCTGCGCTGGAACTGGGACGCGCCCTTCGTCATCTCTCCGCACCACAGCAAGCGCCTGTACATCGCCGCGCAGTTTGTCTTCCGGAGCGACGACCGCGGCAACACGTGGCGCAAGGTCTCGGCGGACCTCACGCGGCAGGTGGACCGGAACCGCCTTCCGGTGATGGGCAAGCTCTGGGGGCCTGACGCCGTGGCCAAGAACACGTCGACCGCGATCTACTCCAACATCTCGGCCGTGCAGGAATCGCCGAAGAAGGAAGGACTGCTCTGGGTCGGCACCGACGATGGCCTCGTCCAGGTGAGCGAGGATGGAGGCACGACGTGGCGGAAGATCGACGTGTTCCCCGGGGTCCCCGGCGATGCCTACGTCACGCGCATCCGCCCGTCCGAGCACGACGCGAACGTGGCGTACGCGACGTTCAGCAATCACCAGAACGGCGACTTCAAGCCCTACGCGCTGCGCACGTCGGACCTCGGTCGCACATGGACGTCGATCAACGGTGACCTGCCGGCCCGTGGTGGCACCTTCGCCTTCGCCGAGGATCACGTCGACCCGAACCTGCTGTTTATCGGCACCGAGTTCTCGGCGTACGCCAGCAAGGACCGCGGCCAGCACTGGCTGAAGATCCCCGGCGTCCCGACGATCAAGGTCGCGGACCTCGCGATCCAGAAGCGCGAACACGACCTCGTCATCGGCACCTTCGGCCGCGGGATCTACATCGTCGACGATTACACCCCGCTGCGCGCGCTGAATGCGCAAGTGATCGCGGCGAACGCCACGCTCTTCCCGGCGCGGGATGCCCCGCTGTACGTGCAGACGCAGGTCTATGGCGGTGGTCGCAAGGCCTTCCAGGGAGAGATGCTGTATTCGGGTGACAACCCACCGTACGGTGCGGTGTTCACGTATTCTCTCAAGGACCAGCTCAAGACGCTCAAGCAGAAGCGCACTGACGCCGAGAAGGCCGCTGAACGCGCGGGACAGCCGTTCAAGTACCCATCGGCGGACGAGCTGCGCGCCGAGGCCTCCGAGGAAGCACCAGCGATCATCCTCACGGTGATGAATGAACAGGGGAAGGCGATTCGCGCACTCACCGGTCCGACCGCCCGTGGCATGAGCCGGGTCGCCTGGGACCTGCGATTGCCGCTGCACCAGTTGGCGAGCACGCGTCCGCCGACCGACGAGGAAGAGCTCTTTGGCGGCGGGCCGGCCGGACCCTTCGTTACGCCGGGCAAGTACAGCGTCACGTTGTCTCAGCGCGTGGGCGGCGTCACGTCCACGCTCGCCGGACCCGTGAGCTTCAACGTGGTCGCCGACCCGACGAGCCCGCAGGTACTCGCGGAGCACCAGGCACGTGGGCGATTCCAGGACCAGGTGCAGGAACTGCGTCGACAGCTCACCGGGGTTACCGAGCTCGCAGCGGCAACCAACCTGCGGTTGGACCAGATCCGTCGTGCGCTGGACCAGACGCCCTCGGCGCCCAAAGTGCTCGGCGAGCAGGCCCGTGCCTACCTCAAGCGACTCGCGGACATCCAGACGGAGTTGAGTGGTGACCGGGCCCTCGGCTCGCGCTCGGATCCCACGCCGTCGTCGATCAATGAGCGCGTAGGTTCGATCACGAGCAGCATGAACCGGTCCCTGGCCGGGCCCACCGCGACGAGCCAGGAGCAGTTCCGCATCGCCACCGAGTTGTTAGGCGTGGAGGTCGGGCGTCTTCGGCAACTCGTGGACACGGAGATCCCGGCGCTGGAACGGGAGGTGGAGAAGGCGGGGGCGCCGTACACGGCGGGGCGTCGGGTCGGTGGTTCTCCACTCTAACGTCCCAGGACATGCCGAGTCGTCGCGAGGTAGTGAAAGCGGGAGTGCTGGCGGGAAGTGGGTTCGTCCTGGGGAGGCCGTACTTCCCGGGGGTCGGGCAGCCGGGGAGTGAGATACTCATCCGCGGAGGGCGCGTGGTGAACGCGGATGGCGTCGTCGAGGCCGACGTGCGCATTCGCGGGGAGACGATCGCCGAGGTGGGGCGGGGGTTGCGGGCCACCGAGGGAGCCACGGTCCTCGAGGCGCGTGGACGACTCGTCATGCCTGGAGGCGTCGATCCGCACACGCACCTGCATCCCGGGTTCGCCGACGACATGACATCGGGCTCGATGGCGGCGCTCGCCGGGGGGATCACCTCGGTGGGGACCTTTGCCACCCCGGCGCGTGGTGAGGCCCCGATGGAGGCCGTGGCGCGCATGGAGGGGGTCGTGGCGCGGGAGGCGATCGCCGATGTCTTCCTGCATGCCTCGGTTTGGCCTCCGGGACCCGAACTCCTCGCCACGCTCCCCGCGCTCGTGGAGAAGGGGCAACCAAGCATCAAGATGTACATGGTCCGCGCCGACTTCGGCGCGCAGCTCGAGGCCGTGGTCCGCGTGCTCGAGGCGGCACGCGAGGCCGGGGTGGTGACGATGATTCACTGCGAGGACGGCGTGCTCCTCGCCGCCGCCGTGCGTCGCCTCACCGCGGCGGGCTCCACCGGCCTCGAACACTATGCGGCCAGTCGGCCCCTCATCGCCGAGGTCGTGGCCACGCAGCAGGCCGCGGCGCTCTGTGAGAGCACCCGCGCCCCGATGCACATCGTCCACCTGTCATCGGCGCGGGCGCTCGATGCATGCCGTCCGGCGCGCGCGGCGGGACTCCCGCTCTCCATCGAGACACGACCCCTCTTCATCCACCTCACCGAGGAGAAGCTGTCGGGTCCCGATGCCCGCCTCTTTGTGGGACAGCCTCCCCTCCGCCCACGCTCGGACGTCGATGCCATGATGCGTGGGCTGATCGACGGCAGCATCGACATCCTCGCCACCGATCACGCCCCCTGGACGCGCGAACAGAAGATGGACCCGGCCCTCACCATCGCCCGCGTGCGCCCGGGGGCGAGTGACCTGCAGTTCATGCTGCCGATGTTGTTCTCCGAAGGGGTCGGCAAGCGCGGCATGACTCTCGAGCGTTTCGTCGCCGCCACGTCGACGAACGCGGCGCGCATCTTCGGGCTCTTCCCTCGCAAGGGAGTCATTCGCGCCGGCGCCGATGCCGACGTCGCGATCTGGGACCCGAAACACGAGGCCCCTGTGCTGGCAGCCAATGATCTCTCCAAGTCCGACTACTCGCCGTACGAAGGGTGGCGCGTGACAGGGTGGCCAGAAACGGTCATCCGTCGCGGTGCGATCGCCGTTAGCGCGGGACGCGTGGTGGCACTGCCTGGAACGGGCCGACTCGTCAGGCGGGAGCGCTGGCAGGGTTGACCGCGCGCCCGGACTACGCTCCCAGTGCGCGCTGGTCGGCGATGATGCGATCGTAGAGCCGGTCACGCGCCTCGTCGGGTGCGGCGCTGGGAGGATAGTCGCGAGCCACCATCGCCATGCCGGTCCATGGATCGATGGGACACTCGAAGTCGCCGGCGACGCCTTTCACCTTGCTGTTGTCGAAGGCGACCGACGGCGCCTTGTCCCCAAGCAGGGGCCCGGTCCACTCCGGGTTGTACCGGATGAGCGTGTCCGAAGCCACGTGGACCCACTGTGGTGCACCGATGCCGAGCGCGCCGGCCATCGCCTCGAAGATCTCGTTCCACGACCACTGCCGATCGTTGGTGATGTGAAATGCCTCGCCCAGCGCGGCAGGATTCCCGAGGAGCCGCGCAAACGGACGCGCGAAGTCGCTGGCATGCGTGATTGTCCACAACGACTCGCCATCACCGTGAATGATGACGGGGAGCCCTCGCAACAGGCGCGAGACCTCGCCACCGAGTGCGGTGGGCATCTTTGTGCGATAGGTGTGGCTCGGGCGAATGATCGTGTAGGGGAGACCTCGTTGCGCGCGCAACAGCCCCTCCATCTCCGCCTTGGCGCGCGAGTACGCCCAGTACGGGTTCTCCAGCGGCACCTGTTCGGTGATGGGGAGGTTGCGTACCGGCTTGCGGTACGCCGAGGCGGAGCTGATGAACACGTACTGGGCACAGTGTCCGGCAAAGCCGGCGATGTCGCGCGCGATCTCGGCAGGCGTGAAGAGCCGGAACTGGCAGATGACGTCGAAGTGTTCGTCGGCCAGGCGCGCATGGGCCGCGTCGTCGGCAATGTCGGCCGTGATGCGTCGGCACGCCGCAGGCAATCCGTCGTTGTGATTGCCGCGATTGAAGACGGTCACCTCGTGGCCGAGCCGCACCGACTCATGGATGCAGTCGAACGAGATCTCGCCAGAGCCGCCGATGTAGAGGATGCGCATGACGTGTCAGGGACTCAGAACCCGATCCCCGTCGTCGTCAACCGGACGCGGAGGAGCTGGTGGTTGGAGGTGATATAGAGCGTGGAGCCGTCGTCGCCGAACGCGCAGTTCGCCGTGGGCTGCCCGGTGCGGATGGTGCCGAGGTGCTTGCCCTGCGCGTTGAACACGAGCACACCACCCGGGCCCGTGGCGAAGAGGTTTCCCTGCTTGTCCACCTTGAGTCCGTCGGGGAGGCCGGGCCGCTTCTCGGCGGCGAATCGCGTCGCGTCGAAGAACACGCGACCCCCGCCAAGTGATCCGTTCGCCCGCACGTCGTACGCCATCCAGACGGCCTTTGCCGGATCGGAGTTGGCCACGTACAGAGTGCGCTCGTCTGGCGAGAACGCGAGGCCGTTGGGAAAGGTCTGCTGCGCGAGCAGCGTCACGGTGCCCTTGCCGTCTACGCGATACACGCCGTTGTGCCGTAGTTCCTTCGCCGGATCGGCGTTGAGCCCTGCGAGGCCGTACGGTGGATCGGTGAAGTAGAGGTCCCCATTCCGGCGGAAGGCCACGTCGTTCGGACTGTTGAAGCGCTTCCCGTTGTACCGATCGGCGAGCGTGACCTTGGTGAACTTCGGTTCCACGACGCGCGCCACCTGGCGATTGCCGTGGTCGGCCATCACGAGTGCACCGCTGGCGTCCAGCGTGAGGCCATTGCTCCCGAGTTCAGGGCCCGGCGGGTCCTTGCCCGCGTATCCTGCGGGACGAAGGAAGACCGAGATGCCTTCGCCTTGCTTCCACTTGTAAATCGTGTTTTTCGGGACGTCGCTGAAGAGCAGGTAGCGGCCGTTGGCGCGCCACACGGGGCCTTCGGACCAATCGAACCCCTCGGCGAGCACCTCGATGCGGGCATCACGCGGGATGAGGGCATCGATCGCGGGGTCGAGGCGCTCGATGTCGCCGATCGCGACGGCGGCGCGTGGTTGCGCTGCGGCTGTGGTGTCGCGGAAGGGCGACGCAATCAGCCGGATCTCGGTTTCGGGGATCACCTGCGCGCGCAGCGGGAGTGCGATGACCCCCGCGACAAACACCAAGCTGCGCCTGCGGGCCTGACGATTCATGCCTCCCCCACGTTGTTTCGAAGTGTCTCGAGGCCCGACGCGGCCCCGGTGATCTCATCCCCGCCTGCAGCGGTCACGTCGTGGGGCGACATCACGCCAGTCCCCGTCAGCAACATGCACCCGTTCGCCGTCATGTCGAGGACGGGGGCTCGAGCGCGGCGATGATGCGGTCGACGTCGTAGACGCAACCCGCCCACGTGCCACCGCTCGCCCGTTGCAGTGCCGCCCACAGGCGCGTGTCGTCGGGAAGCGCAGGGTGCGGCGCCAGCTCCGGATGTGGTGATCGTTCCGCCAGCACACGGGCGGCGGCATGAGCCTCCACGCGTACACCGTCCACTCCAACGAGGGAAAGTGACGACGCCAGGGTCTCGCGATCGATGATGATCTCCACGAGGTCGCCATCGCGCACCCGGCCGATCGGGCCACCAGCGAGTGCCTCGGGACCCACGTGGCCGACACATGCGCCCGTCGAGAAACCAGAGAAGCGTCCGTCCGTCACCAGGGCGACGTACTTGCCCCACGGAAGGTACCGCAGGGCGGTCGTGATCTGCGCGGTCTCCTGCATGCCGGTCCCCGTGGGGCCATTGCCGATCAGCACAATCACGTCACCGGGCGAAATGCATGCGACGCCATCCACGCCCTTCACCGCGCGGATCGCCTCGCGTTCGTCGGTGAACACGCGCGCCGGGCCGACATGCCGGTACATGCCATCGGCACCAATGACCGACGGGTCGATCGCCGTCGCCTTGATCACCGAACCCTCGGGGGCAAGGTTGCCAACCGGAAACACCACGGTGCTGGTCAGGCCCGCCCGACGCGCCGCATCCGGGCCCATGATGACGTCGTCGGGAGAGACCTGCGCTCCCGCGCCGAGACGCGCGCGCGCCGCACTCCGCCGTTCGCTCCCCTCCCACCAGTCGAGCGTGGCACCGAGAGTGTCACCGGTCGCGGTCAGCACTTCCTCGTGCAACAGCCCCATGCGACGCAGGTGCAGCATCACCTCGGGCACGCCGCCAGCCATGAAGACCTGCACGGTGGGATGCCCGCGCGGACCGTTAGGCAGGGCATCGACGAGTCGCGGCGTTGCCCGGTTCACGCGAATCCAGTCGCTCACGGTCGGCACGCGCACGCGAGCGGCATGGGCAATCGCCGGGATGTGCAGCAGGAGGTTGGTCGACCCGCCAAACGCGGCGTGCACGAGCATCGCGTTCTCGATCGCATGGTCCGTGACGATGGCGCCGGTCGTGATGCCCAGGGCATGAAGGCGCATGAGCGCAAGCGCCGACCGGCTGCCGAGCTCAGTCCACGACGGCTCCCCTGACGGCACGAGCGCGCTGTGCGGCAGCGCCATGCCGAGTGCCTCGGCGATCACCTGCGACGTCGCGGCCGTGCCCAGGAACTGGCACCCGCCGCCTGACGAGCCGCAGGCCCGGCACCCCATCTCGGCCGCGTAGTCGAGCGTGACGAGGTCGTGCGAGAAGCGCGCGCCGAGACTCTGCACCTGGCCCGCATCTTCGGCGCCGATGGTCGGCAGCGTTACACCCCCCGGCACGATGACCCCGGGAAGGGACCCGCACCCCGCGAGCGCGAGCATCGTCGCCGGAAGCCCCTTGTCGCACGTCGCGATGCCCATCACGCCACTCGCCGTGGGCAGGGAGCGCACAAGGCGTCGCATGACGATCGCCGCGTCGTTGCGGTATGGCAGGCTGTCGAACATGCCGACCGTACCCTGGGTGCGCCCGTCGCAGGGATCGCTGCAGAAGCCGGCGAAGGGAATGGCACCCCGGGCGCGCAGCGCCTGCGCCGCCTCACGCACGAGCAGCCCGATCTCCCAGTGGCCCGTATGCCAGCCTAACGCGATCGGTTCGCCATGTTCCCCGCGGATCCCGCCCGCGGTGCTTACGATGACGTATTCGGGGCCTCCGAGGGCGCTTGCCTCCCATCCCATGCCCACATTCTGCGTGAGGCCGAACAGGTCCCCACTTGGCGCGTGGCGCAGCATCTCGGGCGTGAGCGGCAACCGCCCGGTAGGCCCCTGCCCCGCAATCCGACCCGCGGTTACGGGTGCCGCCGCGCCGAGCACGGCGGACAGCGGTGGCGCTTCCGGTCGCGTCCTCATGCGGCACACCGTTGGAGACCATGACGACCTTCCGCGCCACAGGATCGGCGAGTGACCCGACCGAGCACGCTGCACTTGTCAGGCAGCTCACTGGCGGCGACGCCGCGGGGCCTCGCGTCGGCTACGAGCACCAGAGGGGATAGCATTGACAAGATGATATTATGACTCCCAGTTTCCGCCAGTCCTTTCGGGGGCATCCTGAGGCTCTGGGGCGCGCAACGCCGGCGATCGCCCGTCGGGTCGCTCGGTGATTCGCAATCGCAACTCTTGCGAGGATGTTGAACTGGATCGTGCGTCCGCTCCTCGCGAGATTGCGTGACGCGGCTCGGGATGTGTTTCCGTTGGCCTCCGATCTCCTCGCCGCCTTCATGATCTCGATGCGGATGCCCCGCCTTCCCGTGTTTCTTGTCGCGGGCCTGATGGCGTGCTCGGACGATGTCACCACACCGCGCGTCGGCACGATGTCGATCGCGATCGACGGATTGCCCGCTGGGGTTCCTGCCGCGGTGGTGGTCACCGGTCCGGGTGGATTCCGCCGGGACGTCGGGGCAGGAGCCGCGCTCACGGCCCTGGTCGCCGGGCCCTACACGATCATTGCCGCCGATGTGACCTCGGGCGGCGTGCGGTACGCCGGTACGCCGGCGACGCAGAGCGTGTCGGTCGCAGGCGATCGCGTCACGGCGGCGGCGCCGATTGCGTATGCCCCCTCGACCGCGCGGTTGGCCGTGACCATCGCCGGACTTCCCGCCGGTGCCTCGGGCACGGTGACGCTCGCCGGTCCCGGAGGACTCTCGCGCGTCGTCACAGGCAACACACAGTTGGACCTCCTCCCGCCCGGCGCCTACACGCTGACGGCCGCGGACGTCATCGTGGCAGGAACGCGCTACCGTGCGACGCCCGCGTCGCAGGTCCTCACCCTGGCGGCGTCCGCGCTGCCCGTGGGCGTGGCCGTGAACTACGGGGCCGGGACGAGCACCATCCGCGTGACGATTTCCGGACTACCCGGCGGCACGAATGCCGCCGTCACGATCAGCGGTCCGGGAGGCACAGAGAGGCTCGTGACATCTTCCACGACGATCGATCGCCTGGCGGCTGGCGCCTATACCGTCTCGGCAGCGACCGTCGGCAGCAACCTGATGACATACCGCCCGGCAGCGACGACCCAGCAGGTCAACGTGGTCGACGACGCTGCACACGACGTGGCGGTGTCGTATGTCGGAAGCCCCCTTCGCCTCGGGCTGCAACTTCTCGCGCAAGGACTCACGCAGCCAGTTTTCCTGACCGCCCCCACCGGCGACGCACGTCAATTCATCGTCGAACGCCCGGGCCGCATTCGCATCGTCGAGGCAGGCGTGCTGCTGCCGACTCCATTCCTCGACATCCGAAGCCGCGTGAATGGAACCGGCGAGCGGGGCATGCTGAGCATGGCCTTCGACCCGGCGTATGCGACCACCGGATTGTTCTACGTGTTCTACGTTGACCTGGTCGGCAACGTGGTGGTGGAGCGGTTCGCCTCCACGCCCGGCGCCAGCGTGGCCGGCGCGACGGCGGGCATCGTGATCTCGATTCCTCACGGTGGCGCCGAGCACCACGGTGGCCAGATAGCGTTCGCACCCGATGGCACCTTTTTCCTCGCGCCCGGGGACGGCAGGTGCTGCGGCGATCCGAACAACAATGCGCAGACCATGGTCAACCTGCTTGGCAAGATCCTGCGGATTGACGTGCGCACCCATCCGTACACGATCCCACCAGACAATCCGTACGCGACCCATGCCGGGTGGCGACCCGAGATCTGGGCCCACGGGCTCCGTAATCCGTGGCGCTTCTCCTTTGACGACGTGACCGGCACGCTCTTCGTCGGGGACGTGGGGCAGGACGCACGCGAGGAGGTCAACGCCGTCCCGTTCCGTGAGGCGGGACTCAACTATGGCTGGCGCTACATGGAAGGCACGGCGTGCTACAACCCGTCCAGCAACTGTACGAGTGGACTGGTGCTGCAACTGCCGATCTACGAGTACACACACGCCGAAGGGTGTTCAGTCACGGGGGGCTACGTCTACCGCGGCAGCGCGATTCCGGAGCTCACGGGGCACTACATGCTCGCTGACTACTGCCGCGGCTGGGTGCGCAGCTTCCGCCCCGCGGGAAGCGGCGTGTTCGAGTTGACCACATGGGCCGGGATCACGACGCCGCAGGCGGTGTCGTTCGGGCAGGATGGCGCCCGTGAGCTGTATCTCATCGCCGGGACGCGCGCGTGGAAAGTGGTGCGACAGTAGGGGATGACCGGCGTCAGATCAGGCAGGAGAAGCCCGGGCCGAGGTGAGACCGCGACTTGTTACCAGACCCTAGCAGTGGTCCGAACGGCGACCCATACTCGGGGGCCTTTCACCAGGACCCTCCCAACGCATGCAGGACACAACCGCCGCGGCGACCGCCGCCGCCTCCGGTGCTGACACGGCCAAGCTGGCGCTCCTCGGCGCCCTCGCTGTCGTCACGATCCTCTACATCATTGCCCTCGTCCGCGGCGTCATGGCCCAGCGGGCGGCCGGCCGGGCGGCCGATACCACCCCAACCCCGCTCGGCCTGGGCCTCGGGTTCGTCACCAACTTTTTCGACACCCTTGGCATCGGCTCCTTCGCCCCCACGACCTCTGCCTTTCGGTTCCTCAAATCGGTGCCAGACGAGAAGATCCCCGGGACGCTGAACGTCGGGCATACGCTCCCAACGATCGCCCAGACGTTCATCTTCACGACGATCGTTCCGGTCGAGTCCAAGACCCTGATCCTGATGATCATCTCGGCGGTGGCCGGCTCCTGGATTGGGGCTGGGGTGGTCTCGGGGCTCTCGCGCACGAAGATCCAGCTGGGGATGGGCCTCGCCCTCCTCACGGCCGCTCTCCTAATGCTGTCATCGCTGCTCGGGCTTACGCCGTCGGGCGGAACGGCGCTCGGCGTCAGCGGACCGATGCTGTTCGCCGGCATGGCGGGCAATTTTGTCCTGGGGGCGCTGATGACGCTTGGCATCGGGCTCTATGCCCCGTGCCTCATCCTCGTCAGCATGCTCGGCATGAACGTGACGGCGGCCTTCCCGATCATGATGGGCTCGTGCGCGTTCCTGATGCCGGTCGCCAGCGCGAAGTTCATTCGCACTGGCGGTTTCGACGCGAAGGCGGCCCTTGGCCTCGCGCTCGGCGGCATCCCGGCCGTGCTGCTGGCCGCTTACGTGGTGAAGTCGCTCCCGCTCAACGTGCTCCGCTGGGTCGTGCTCGTCGTCATCCTGTACACGGCGTACACCCTGCTCATGGCGGCGCGCTCCGCGAAGCGCGCCACCGCGTAGTCGTCAGCGCACGGCGTTGAAGAGGAAGTCCATCTCCTTCGTCGCCATGTCGATCGAGCTGGTGATCGAGCGACCGCCGGCATGTCCCGATCGCAGGTCGTGGTAGAGGATCACCGGCTCCCCTGAGGTCGTCGCCCGCAGCAGGCGGGCGGCGAACTTGCGGGCCTGCCACGGCGGCACGCGCGTGTCGTTCATCCCGGTCTGTACCATCACGCGCGGATAGCGCGTGCCGTCCTTGATGTTCTGGTACGGCGAGTACTGCACGATCGCGTCAAACTCTTCCTTGCGGGACGCGTCCCCGTACTCGAGCAGGGCGGGCATGTTGTTGTGCGTCGTGAACGCGTAGAAGCGCACCATGTCGAGGTCCGGCGCGCCGATGTACGCCACGCGATAGAGGTCGGGTCGCTGCGTGATCGACGCGCCCATGAGCAAGCCGCCATTGCTGCCACCGCGGATCGCGAGGTGCGACGGGCTCGTGTATCCGCTGTCCACGAGGAACTGGCCGGCGGCGATGAAGTCGTCGAAGACGTGCTGCTTGTTGCGCAGCATGCCCCCCTGGTGCCACGTCTCGCCGTATTCATTCCCACCGCGCAGCGTGGCCTGGGCAAAGATCCCGCCCTGCTCCACCCACCATGCCGCCCGTGCGTCGAAGCGGGGCATGAGGCTGAGCGTGAAGCCGCCGTATCCACTGAGGAGCACGGGCGTGTTGGCGTTCTTCACGGCGCCGCGCTTCTGCAGGAGGTACATCGGGGCGCGCGTGCCGTCCTTCGACGTATACCACACCTGCTTCACCTCGACCGCTGACGTGTCGAACGGCGTGTCGGGCTGCTCCCAGAGGGTGCGTTCCCCGGTCGCGAGGTTCACCCGCCACGTCTCGGTGGGGTTGGAGAACCGATTCACGGTCAGCAGGGCAACGCCCTTGCCAAACCCGCGAATGTTTGCCGACGCGTGGGGCGGAAGTGCCACCTCGCCTGTCGGCCTGCCGCTCATGTCGTGCACCGTGATGCGATGGCTCACGTCGGCGATCCACGTCACGTACAGCTTGCCGTCGATCGTGGTGAAGCCATCGAGCGTCAGCGAATCGCGCTGCGGAATGACGTCCTTCCACTTGGCGGGCGACGGATCGGCCATGTCGACCTTCACCACGCGGCCGCGCGGGGCCTCGTAGTCCGTGCGCACCAGCAGGCTGCCGTCGACAAACTGTGGCGAGAAGTGCCCGGTGAGTCCCTTCGTCAGGTCCTGGAGCTCGCCCGACTTCGTGTCCTGCAGGAACACCTCGTTGCGTGCCCACCCGTGTCCCACGGTGTACATGCGGTACTTCCCGTTCTCCACGGTCGACGCGTTCAGGAACGCGGTGGGCGCATACCCCGCGCCGAAAATCGTTGAATCCGATTCCGTATCCGCCCCCAGCCGGTGGTACTTGAAGCGCGGCCCCTCGGTGCGCGAGCGATGGACGAAGTAGAGTCCCTTGCCATCGGGAGCGAGCGATACGCCGCCATACAGCGCGGCGCGGAGCGAATCGGGAAGGTCCCTGCCCGTGGCGAGGTCGCGCACGTGGATCGACGTCTCGTCGGTACCGCCGTCGCGGATCGAGTAGATCATGAGACTTCCATCATTGGAAAAGCCCTCGAGACCGACGCTGGTGGTGCCGTCGTCGCGGATCGACATGGCGTCGAGCACGCTCTCATAGTCACCGTCCGGAGACACCACGCTGGGCGTTGCCGGCGCCTTGCGGCGGTAGATCGAGCCAACGAGCTCGCCGCGCTTTCGCAGCGTGAAGTACTCCCAGTTTCCCGCCTTGCGAGGCGCACCCACGGCCGGCACGTCCATCAGCTGCGTCAGTCGAGCGTGCACCGAGTCGCGCCATGGGGTTGTGGGGCCGAGCACGGAGTCGGCATGGCTCTCCTGCTTCGAGATCCACAACAACACCTCGGGCGAGGCCTGGTCCTCGAGCCAGCGATACGGATCGGCGATCGGAACACCGTGCAGCGTGTCGGTCACGGTCACCAGCCGGGTCTCCGGCGGGCGCCACTCTTCTTTCCCCGAGCACGCCGAGAGCAGCACGGCGCCGAGGACCGCGAACCTCCGTCCCGCGCTGCAGAGTTGACGGGGACCACAGGAAAGGACGAAGCTCTGCACGTGTACCTCCGGGGGGAATGCGCCGCGGCGCGCCAGCGACGCTATTCTATGGGTGGACCACGCGCCGGCAACGTTCTACGCCCACCTCGATGAACGACCTCCTCCTCTTCGTGTACGGCTCGCTGCGCCGCGATCGGGTCCAGCGCCATCATCCGTTGTTGCGTTGCGCGGAGTACGTCGACCGGGCCACGACACGTGGCAAGTTGTATCGCGTCTCGTGGCATCCCGGGTTCCAGCCGGACGGGAGCGGCGGTCCGGTGGCGGGCGAGGTGTTTCGCATCCCGGCCGAGCGGCGGGAGGAGATGCAGCGGGCGCTCGATGGGTATGAAGGGTCCGACTTCCAGTTGCAGCCCATCACGGCCGTACTCCCCGATGGCAGCGAGGCGATGGTGAACACCTACGAATGGCTCGGCGACCCGTCCGCCGCGACGTACCTTCCCGAGGGCGACTTCGGCCCGGCCAACGGACACCCTCCCGACGCGTGACACGACTCTCCCTGCTTGCGGCCGCGATCGTCGGCCTGGCCACGACGCTTCCTGCGCAACGCCCGGGCGTGGATACCCTGCGCATCGATGGGTCCAATGGCGTGATGCCGCTGGCGAGGGCGGTGGGTGCGGCATTCCAGGCGCATGATCCATCGGTGGTGGTGACCTTTGGTGGCGGACTTGGCGGCAAGGCCCGGCTCGAGGCCCTTGCTGCCCGGAGCATCCACATTGCGCTCGCGAGCCACGGGCTCGACATGGCGGACCTCGCGAAACAGGGCATGGCGGCGCATCGCGTCGCGGTGTCGCCGGTGGTATTTGCCGTGCATCCGTCGGTGACGGTGGCGAGCCTGAGCGCCGGCCAGCTGTGCGACGTGTTCTCCGGGCAGGCGTCGACGTGGGCGTCGTTCGGCGGCGCCCAGCTGCGCCTCATGGCGATCCTGCGCCCGGAGGCGGAGGTGGACACGGAAGTGATCCGCGATGGCATCGCCTGCCTCAAGGGCGTCGCGGTCCCGCCGTCGGTGGCAGTGGTCGAGACGACCGATGACATGGCCCGCGCGATCCAGTCGAATGTCGGGGCGATCGGCGTGATCACGGCGACGGTCGTGCAGCAGAACGAGGGGCGCATGCGGGCCATCGGCGTGGACGGCGTGGCACCCACTCCCGACGAGGTGACGCGCGGGCGGTATCGACTCGTGCGCCCGGCGTACTTCGTCTCCGCGGCCCGACCACCGTTGATCGTCGAGCGCTTCCTTGCTTTCGCCCGCAGCCCGGCCGGCCAGGCGGTGATTCGAGCGAGTGGCGCGCTCCCCACGCCCTGAGCGCGCTGCCTAACTACAGTGCGGCTGCTCGAAGCCCGTGCTGCGCCGGACGGTGAGGGGCAGGAGGATCGTGGGGGCGTGCAAGGTGAGGAGCAGCAGGCACGCAACGCCGAGGCGACTCAGAGTCGGCTGGACCAGGTGACGAGGGTGTCGCACAATCCCTGCACTGCCTGCGCGGTGGTGCTGCCACTGCTCTTCCGGACGTTGAACGAATGATCGCCGTCTGGGGTGAGCACAAGCGTCGCCGAGGGACCGAGGGCTCCGACGGTGGGTTCGAGGAGTTCGAGCTTGGCGAACTCGTCACGACTGCCCTGCATGAAGAGCATCGGAATCTTCACGAGCGACAGGTGTTCGGCACGTGTCGTACCCGGCTTGCCTGGTGGATGCAGCGGGTATCCGAGGAACGCGAGGCCGAGCACACCAGGCAGCGGTGCGCGCGATTGTGCCTCTGACGTCATGCGTCCGCCGAACGACTTGCCGCCGGCGATGATCGGGACGCCCGGGAGGCGTGCGGCGGCACGAGCCACCGCCTGGTTCACCGTTTCGACGGCAACATCGGGAGAGTCGACGCGGTTCTTCCCCGCTTCCATGTAGGGAAACTGGTAGCGCAGGCACGCCGCGCCGCGGGCCACGAGGCCGGTCGCGATCGCCTGCATGAATGCGTGCCGCATGCCGGCGCCGGCGCCATGCGCGAGCACGTAGACAAACGACGGCGTGCTCGCGGCGTCGAGGAGCGCGCTGACCGGGCCTTTCGACGTGTCGATCGTGAGGGGCGTATCCGCGGCGGCCATGGGGCGTCAGGAGCTGAAGTAGGCGGCGTTCTCGTCCACGTACCCGCGGGTGAGGTCGCATCCCCACGCCGTCGCCGAGGCCGAGCCGGCACCTAACGATACCTCGAGCTCGACGAGTTCGGTGGCGAGGGCCGTCCGCACGATGGCTTCATCGAACGGGAGGCGGCGCCCGCCAGCGACGACCTGGTAGCCGTTCACCCACGCGTCGGTGCGATCGGGCACGATCGTGCAGTCGAAGCACTTGCCGATCGCCATCAGGATGCGGCCGACGTTGGGATCGGCGCCGTGCACCATGGTCTTGATGAGGGGCGAATTGTTGATCGCCTTGGCGACGGTGCGCGCGTCCTCGTCACTGTGCGCGTTCCGTACCTGCACCCGCAGCAAGTGCTCGGCGCCCTCACCATCGCGGGCGAGGATCTCGGTCATGCGCGTGCAGCCCTCGAGCAGGGCGCCCGCGAACGCGCCCAGGTCCACGGGGCCCGCGTGTCCATTCGCCATGAGCACGCACGTGTCCGACGTGCTCGTGTCGGTGTCGACGGAGAGCATGTTGAACGTGGTGTGCGCGGCCTCCCGGAGCAGGCGATCAAGGTCGACGGCGGGGACGCTCGCATCGGTGAAGATGTAGCAGAGCATCGTCGCCATGTTGGGCTCGATCATCCCCGAACCCTTGGCGACCCACGTGATCACCGCGTCGCTGCCGGGAACGGTGAGCGAGATGGCCTTGGGGTGCGTGTCCGTCGTCATGATGCCGCTCGCACCGACCAGCGGATCCGTCTGGAGGTCGGCCGACATGCCGACGATGCCGCGTTCGATCTTCTCGATCGGGAGCGGCACGCCAATCACGCCGGTGGAACTCACGAGCACGTGACCCGCCACGGTGCCGACTTCGGTGGCGCAGGCGGCCGCCATGCGGCGCGCCTTCTCGACGCCCTCTTCGCCCGTGGCCACGTTCGAGCACTTGCTGTTGGCGACGATGGCGCGGAGCACGCCGGCCTTGATCGCCTCGCGACCCACGATCACCGGTGCGCCGGGAAAGTGATTGCGTGTGAAGATCGCGGCGGCGGTCGCGTCGACGTCACTCGTGAACAGGGCGAGGTCAGGCGCGCTTGGCTTGAGGCCGACGTTGCGGCTGGCGCAGCGGAAGCCGCGAGGGAAGCGAGGGGGGGCGTGGAAGGGCACGGACAGACGATGGACGGATGGGCGGACGGGCGGGACGGAATCTAGTGCGCGGCTCCGCTGTGCCGTCAGCGGACGGTCATGTCGAACGGGGCGGTCACTACACCCAACGGACGGCGCACCTGAACCCAGACTCGGTATTGCCCCGGACTGGGGAAGGCGTAGGGGAAGGTGAAGCGACCATCGAACGTCGGGTCGTGCGCCATCGCCATGGCGTCCGCGGTCAGCCGGCGGGCGAGCATACCCGGGAGCGTGTCCGTCGGGCGGCGGCTGCCTAACGCCTGCTGGGCGACCATCGAGATGGTGCCGTTGGGGTGCAAGTGGATGTAGACCTGGCCATCGGTGCGATATACCACCGCGTGGCCGGGCATTCCGAGGTACGGCACGAGCCGAGCCACGCTCCCATCGGCCTCGCGGACCGTGAACGTGAGTGTGGCGTCGGCACCCGCAGCCAGCGAATCCGGCTTCCCTTCCCACGTGATGGTGGCACCATCCTGCAGCGTGAATGTCGCCCCCGTCGGGGAGCCCTCGAACGTCGCGTCGTCTGCGTCGACGGTCGGGGGATTCCCGGCGCCCGCCGGCACAGTGACGTCGGCGACGAGGGTCTGCGACAGCCCCGTCTCGTGCACTACGTCGGCATACGCCCGGTACCGGCCGGCGGCGAGTGCCCCTAACGACGCGCGGAACGTCATCGAATCCGTCGAGAGCGGATGGAGGTGGGCGAACGCCGACGGCTCCCCGTCCTGCCGCATCAGGAAGAGGTGCATGAGCTTCCCATGGTCGGGCACGAGCGGGCTCACGGTGAAGCGTTCCCACGACGCCCGCGGTTGGCGGTTCCGCCACACGCTGTCGGTGATCGTGAACTGCAGCTGCCGCGCGCCTCCCGAGGTATCCACGGTGGCCGCCGCCGTGAACGGCCGGTAGAGCTCCGAGCGGTACTCCGCCTCCACGTTGCGCCACCAGTTGCGTGCCCCGAGCAGGCCAAGGCAGATGACGACACCGCCGAGGATCGCCCACAGGGTGCCCTTGCGGGCGGCGCCCGCCGGGGGCGGTGAGCCCGGGGCCGTCACGCCATCGGTCGCCGCCGCGCGCACGATCGTGACCGCGCCCACGAAGAGCAGGATGCCTAACGCGGACAGGATCCAGCCGAGCCAGGGATACAGCGGAATCTGGCGCTCGGCGACTGCGGCGACCGGTACCACCACGGTCCCCTCGCCTTGGGTGCCGCGCACCGCGATGTGCACGCTGAATGAACCCGGCTGCATGAACCACAGCTCGGCGTGATACGCACCCGGGCGCCCGGCCACCGGTTCCGCGACGTCCGCTGGGGGTGCACCGCCGGTGCCGGCGTCGAAGATCACCGGCTGCGCCGTCACCTGCGACACACCCTCCCCGGTGACGTTGATGTCGATCTGCGCCAGGCCCGGGATCACCCCTGGGAGCCGGATGACCGCGCGCACGGGATAGGGTCCCGCGTTGCCCTGAAACCAGGTGTCGGGACTCCCCAGGTGCGCGCTGGCCACGAGGCACAGCGTGACGGCGCCCAGGAGCCGCGCGAGCGCGCGTACCACGATCACCGGCGCACGCGACGCATCCACTCCCCCCACCAGATTCCCAAACGACTGGAAGCAACGGCGAGGAGGATGGCAATGCCGACCGCCCTCGCCATCGCGGGAACGTCCAGCGCGCCCGTCATCTCGCGCTGGTTCCAGGTGTACCCCGGCACGTCGAAGAAGACCCGCGTCCATGGACCGAGGCGGGCGTGGTACTCCCAGTACCCGGTGCCGAAGAGGTAGTTGGGCTGCTCGAGCGTGAGCAGGAACGATGCGAAGGGCCACTGCACGGCGAGGAGTGCGAGGACGAACACCACGCCGACCGACGCGGCGAGGAGCCAGTCGCTGCGGCTCGTCAGGCGACGATGCAGGAGGTCGATGGCGAGCGCCGGCACGATCAACAGGATCGGGAAGCCGGGTGGAATGAGCCTGGTGATCGGG
This sequence comes from Gemmatimonadaceae bacterium, assembly GCA_014379705.1. Taxonomy (GTDB): domain Bacteria; phylum Gemmatimonadota; class Gemmatimonadetes; order Gemmatimonadales; family Gemmatimonadaceae; genus RBC101. Next base: position 398 of record JACMLI010000217.1, on the reverse strand, counting down.
TTGTAGATCGGCGCGAGCATGGGTACGGCCGGCACAAGCGCGAGGATCCAGCTCATCACGAGCATGATCACCGTGTACGTCGCGGCCGCGATCGTCGCCGGGTAGCGCCCGCCACCAGCGCGCGCCACCGCCAGCAGCAACAGCGGGAAGATCCCGCCCGAGATCTGAAAGAAGAGCGGGGAGTGATGCATGTTCGGCACCCCGGTGTACTCGAACACCATCGTCGCCGCCATCAGCACGATGAGGCCCATGGACGTCGCGAAGAGCGCGGCACGCGCGCCGCCGGTGCCCGCGAACTCCCGCACCCCCACGCCGTTCACGCGCCCCACGCCGGCATTCTGCCCCGCCAGCATCTTCAGCATCGCGCCGTGCTGCACGGTCACCATGCAGAGGTGGAG
>JACMLI010000216.1 GCA_014379705.1 Gemmatimonadaceae bacterium | reverse complement strand
GCCGGCAGCCGCAGGCGTGCGAACGCTTCCATGGCGCGGAACTCGCTGCGTGCGCGGCTGGGCCTGACGACGTACTTGAGTCCCTCGCTCCCGCGCACGCGGAAGTGCTTGAGGAGCACCCCGTCGGACACGTGCGGCAGCGCCCAGACGCTGCGTCCGGCCCCGGCCTTCAGCGGTTGTTCGTCAGGCGGCCGCCCCGCCAGAAGGCGAGCGACCAGTTCCAGCAGCGCGGCGTCGGGCGGAGAGGCCCACCACCAGCGGACGGTCCGGTCAGCCACGTCGTGCCCATCCATCGCGGGGAGGCCAGCCTCCATGGATCAGGCGGGTCCGCGGGCATGATAGGCGCCGGTATGCCCCAGCCCAAGCTGAAGCGTCCGCGATGCGGCGCCGTCGTTCCCGCCGGGCAGCCCGGGAGCAGCCGATTGCTTCCGCGTCCGGACGGTCTAACGTAGGGCGGACGGGCGATGGCGCACCACGGAGCCGATGTCAGATGGGCAAGCAGGACTACACGCCGCACCAGCAGGGAATCATCAAGCGCTTCTACGAGCACCGCGACACGCTGGCGCTGCAGCGGCTCGGCGAGCTCGTGTCGGACCTGTACGTCGAGACGTCCGAGGCCAAGCTGACGCGGGCGTGGAAGAACGTCCACAAGCAGCTGCTCGCAGCGGGCGTTCACGCCCACCAGACGCAGACGATCGTCGCGGAGCGCGATCTCGGAGCGCTGGCGAAGTTGCTCGCCGAACTGGCCTGACCCGCGCCACTCCGTCCCGGGGCTGCCGCCGCTCAGGTCGGCGTGACGCCCAGCCGCGCGAAGTAATCCATCATGGCGTGGAACTGCGCGTGCAGGTCCTGCTCGGCGACGTCCACCGGCGACTTGAAGTAGGGAGCGAGGTGCCGCATCGGCCCGCCCTCGCCACGTCGCATCGCGAGTTCGGTGAGCCGAACCATGTCGAGCACGAGCGGAGCGGCAAGAATGCTGTCGCACCCCTGCCACGTGAACTGCATCGTCATCCGGTGCTCGAGAAAACCCTCGAAGTGGATGAAGTCCCACGCGGTCTTCAGGTCATGCAGTGACGGGACGTAATCGATTCCGACGTGCGTGTGCACCGGGTAGCCGAGGATGCTCGCCAGCACCGAGTCCTTGCTCCGCACCTTGGTCGCCAGATTCTCCGGGTGGGCGAGGATCTCGCCGTCCCTGTCGCCCAGCATGTTGTAGCCCTGCCAGCTCAACACCTTGAGGTTGCGGTACTTGAACATGGGCGCCAGCGCGCTCTTCACGAGCGTCTCGCCGGTCTTTCCGTCGTTGCCCATGAAGGGCATCCCGCGCGCGCTGCCGATCGTGCGCATCACGGGGGCGAGCGCTGCCGTGGATGGGGTGAAGTTGATGTAGCCGCAGCCTTCCTGAAAGGCGGCGTACGAGTACAGCATGCTCGGCCTGATGCGCGAGGCGTCGCCGGCGTCGAGCAGCGCTTCGAAGGCGTCGGGCGACGGAATGGCGTCGATGCCCGGCAGGTCCGGCTCGGTCGATGCGAGGTTGACCACCACCACCCTCTCGACCGACTCGCGGGCGCGAAAGGCCCGGATGTCCGACTGCACCCGCTGGATGATCGAACGCAGCCCGTCGTCCTGCCGCGTGACCGGATTGGTGACGATGCTCTCGATGGCGGGCCCTGAATTGATGCAGGTCCCGGGCTTGAGGGCCTCCGAGATGTCCAGCAGGTCGTTCTTCAGCTTCAGCAGCAGCTCGATGTCCAGTGATCGGCTCTGCCGGGCGATGTCCCGGGCGCTCTCCCAGAAGTTCGACAGGCGCACTTCGTGGCCGCCGAAGACGAGCCCTCCCACCGGGACGAGGTCGAGCGGCGCGAACTCGGGCCGGTTCGTGACGAGGCCCGTGTCGGAGACGTGCCCGCCGGCGATCGCTCGCGCGCCCACGACGAGGGTCGTCCCGATGCCCCCGAGGGCTCCGATCATCCACACGCCGACAGGCTCGTTCACCGCGTTGCTCACCAGGGGAGGGGCGCGGGGCGGCCCGCGTGCCGAAAGGCTCGGGATTCTACGCATGCGAGGCGGCGCCCCGCTCCACCGCCATCGCTCACGTGCAGGCGCCGCATTGAACGAGCGCCGATGAGCGCCAATGATCTCGCGATGCGATCCATGCCCCTTGCGTTCGACGATTTGACGCTCGGAGCCGCGTTCCGTGCAGGGCCGCGACGCGTGAGCCGTGCGGATATCGCCGCATTTGCAGCACTCTCAGGCGATCACACGGCGCTCCACAGCGACGAGGCGTATGCGGCGACCACACCGTTCGGCCGCGTCGTGGCGCACGGCGCCCTGAACCTCGCCGTGGCGACCGGCCTGGCGTACGCCACCGGGATCTTCGAAGGCACCGTGCTGGCGGTCCGATCGATGGCCATCGACTTCGAAAGGCCGGTGTTTCCGGATGATGAGTTGCTGCTCGAATTGACCGTCTCGGCACTCGATCAGCGCCCTCGCCCTGACCGCGGTCAGGTCGAGTTCAGCGTGCGAGTCGTCAACCAGGAGGGCAGGGCAGTGCTGTCGGGCACCTGGAAACTGCTCCTGAAACGCGCCGCCGGCCCGACCTGAAATCCGGGGTCGCGGGGCCGGCTCGCAGCCTCGTGGACGACGGACCGCGGCGCCTGAGGCGGGTCCAGTGAGATCGAAAGATGGATTCGTGCGCCAGTCTGGCAGTTTGACACCCCAGCGCTAGTGCTGTTAAGGTGCCGTGAACGGCATATGTCGTGCCGGTACTACATGCGGTGTCCGGTGGCTCCGGACACCCCACAATGCGGGAGGGATTCCATGGTTCGTAAAGAAAAGTCTGCTGCCAATGCATTCCTAGAGTCAGCCGAGCGCGTGGAGTGGGTGGAGGTTGTGCTCCGGGATGGACGCACACTTCAGGGCAACGTGATCCGGAATCCCATCCGGCACACCGGCACCATCGTGAATGCAGTCCAGGAGACCCGGCACGATTTCGCTCTGAATGACATTCAGGCGGTCCGGAAAGTCAGTGATCCCCGTCTGATCAACCTGAGCTAGGTGCCGAGGCGGCGGGCCTGGAACTCTGCCCCGCTGCCGACGCGTTCGAGCTCTTCATCGATCCGCGATCAAGTGCTAGGGTCGGCGCTTCCGCCACGCATTCTGGTCGCTACCCCCGTTCCGTCGCCGAGGTCATGCCCATGAGAACGTCCCTGACCCTGATCCTCGTGCTTCTGCTCACGCCTGCTGCGGTTCACGCGCACGGCGGACAGTACAAGGGCCCCCCCGACCTCGGGAGTTCGGCCGGAGCTTCCGGAGGGAACT
>JACMLI010000215.1 GCA_014379705.1 Gemmatimonadaceae bacterium | reverse complement strand
CTGCACGACTGCCCGAAAGGCCCGAAGGTGGCGCCGGTCGTTCACGTCGTGGGCGAAAATGCCGACGTCCGCGGGAAGGGGAGAGGGGTCTGCAACCATGGGAGTGGTGGGAAGGGGCCTTGATGCCCTGCCTGGTCTCACCACACCCTGCGGGAAATCGGGTTGGGATATGACATCGACTTGGCCCCGCGCTGCAGCTAGTGGCTTTGAGGCTTCCGGAACGCCCTGAACCCCCAGGCCTCCAATGACAGCGCCGGCAGCCCCGGTGCGCGCGCTGCGTCCGCCCCGGGTGTCACCTCCGTCCAGTCGCCACTCGCCTCGACCGTACCAGCGAACGGGCGGCTCGACAAGTTGATGGCGACGAGGACTTGCTCCGTCCCGTCGCCACGCAGGAAGGTGACGATGCGTTCCTCGTCTGAATTCCCGAGCCACGTCGTGCTCCCCTGGCGCAACGCGACATGCGCCGCGCGCAGGCCGATCACGCCACGATGGAAGCGCGGGACGTCAGGATGGATCTCGCGGCTGCCCCAGGACACCGGCAACGCTTCGAAGAGCGCGGGAGCCCGCGATTCCGTCGCATCGCCCGCTTCCTGGCCGTTGTAAAGCAGGGGAATGCCGTCGAGCGTGAAGATCAGGGCCGTGGCGGCCATCGCTCCGCGTTCGCCGAACAAGGCCAGGGCGCGCTTCTCGTCGTGATCGTCAGCAATCCGCATGTGGAGCGCGCCGCGCGGATACGTGCGGCGCTCCTGTTCCCAGGTCTCGCGCACGGCACGGGCGCTGCGCCCGCGGGTGATCACGTCGGTCATGGCATGATACATCGCCCAGCCGTAGTCGGCGTCGAAGGCGCGCACCAGGAGGTTGGGCCGTTCGGCTTCGGCGAGCAGGAAGATGTCACGCTTGACCTGCTCCAGGCTCGTTCGCGCCTGTTCCCAGAAATCGAGCGGTACCTCGCCGGCCACGTCACAGCGGAAGCCATCGACGTCGTACTCGCGCACCCAGTGGACGAGCATGTCGGTGATGTACTTCCGCAGGGCGGGATTGCTGTAGTCGAGCGCGGCGACGTCGGTCCAGTCGTACGGCGACACCACGTTGCCGGAGGCATCGCGTCGGTAGTATGCCGGTGTCCTCATCATGACGTTGTCCCACGACGTGTGGTTGGCCACGATGTCCATGATGACCTTGAGGCCCTGCCGGTGCGCCTCCGCGACCAGCCGCTTGAAGTCCTCCTTCGTGCCGTACGCGGGATTGATCCCGTAGTAATCCTGCACCGCGTACGGGCTGCCAACGGTGCCCTTCTTCTTCACCTGGCCGAGGGGATGGATCGGCATCAGCCAGACGATCGAGACGCCGAGTGCCTTGAGCTCCCCCAGCCGTGCGGTCACCCCGGCGAAGTTGCCGGTGGCCGAGAAGGTGCGCGTGTTGAGCTCGTAGATCAGGCCATCGCGCGCCCAGGCGGGCGCCGTGCGTGCCTGCTCCTGGGCGACGTCGCGTCGGGCCTGCGCCGGAAGCGCAGCGGCGATTAGGGCGGTGACCGCGAGGAGTGCCCAGGTGTGTCGAAAGCAGGAAAGCATGGCCACGCAGGTTCGGGGGAGGAGCTTCAGGCAAGTGCCTCGGTTGCGAGCTGGTCCGGTCGCATCGCCCCGGTCATCACGGCGACCGCGTCACTCATGCTCACGTGCCGCGGGTCGAGGACCGCCGCGCGCTTGCCAAGTCGCGCCACGTGGATCCGATCGGCAACTTCGAAGACGTGCGGCATGTTGTGCGAGATCAGGACGACGGGCAGGCCGCGCGCCTTCACGCGGCGGATCAGGTCCAGGACCATCGAGCCCTCCTTCACGCCAAGGGCCGCCGTCGGTTCGTCCATGATCACCACGTGCCGTGCAAAGGCACTGCGAGCGACGGCGACCCCCTGGCGCTGGCCGCCGGAGAGCGTCTCCACGGCCTGCGTCATCGAACGGACGTCGATCTGCAGCTCGGCGAGGAGCGTGCGCGCCTCACGGATCATCCGCTGGTGGTCGAGCATGCGAAACACGCTACCCAGCACCCCGGCGCGACGCAGCTCTCGCCCGAGGAAGAGGTTTTCGGCGATCGTCATGGCCGGCGCGACGGCCAGGTCCTGGTACACCGTCTCGATGCCGGCGCGGCGCGCGTCCATGGGACTCTTGAAGGTAACGGCCAATCCGTCGAGGAAAATGGCCCCCTCGTCAGGCACTATTGCGCCGGAGAGCGCCTTGATCAACGAGGACTTGCCGGCGCCATTGTCGCCGATCACCGCGAGCACTTCGCCCGCGCGCAGCTCGAAGTCGGTGCCGTCGAGCGCGGTCACGTGGCCGAAGCGTTTCACCAGGCCGCGCGCCTCGAGCACGATGGGGGCCGTCACGCGCGGTTCCCCCGTCGCGACAGCTGGTCGGTGGTCACCGCGAGGATCACGAGGATGCCGGTGACCAGCACCTGGTAGACTGACGACACCCCCATCAACGTGAGCCCGTTGCGGAAGACACCAACGATCAGCGCGCCGACGAGGGAGCCGAGCACCTGCCCGCGTCCGCCGAACAGGCTCGTGCCGCCGAGCACCACGGCCGTGATGGCGTCGAGGTTCTCCGTCTGTCCCGCGTTCGGGTCACCCACGCCCGTTCGGGCGACCGCGAGGAGTGAGGCGACGCCGTAGCACGCCCCCGCCACGACGTACACGCCGAGGAGCACGCGATGCGTCGCGATGCCGGTCAGGCGCGTGGCCTCCGGGTTGTTGCCGATGGCGTAGACGTGGCGGCCGGCCGCCGTCTCCCGCAGCACGAAGGCCGCGAGTCCGTACAGCAGCAGCAAGACGACGGCGCCATACACCACCGCCGTGTTCCCCACCTGGAAGGTCTCGCCGAGCGCCGTCATCGACGGCGGCAGGTCCGTGACGATCTCGGACGCCGACGCGAGTTGCGTGAGGGCGAAGGCGATGTTCAGCGTGCCTAACGTGACGATGAACGGCGGCAGCTTGATGCGCGTCACGAGCCAGCCGTTCACGGCACCGAACGCGGTGGTGACTGCGAGCCCCACGCCGATGGCGAGGGGGGCCGGGATGTGCTGCTCGACCGCGAGTCGCGTCATCACGATCCCGCCCAACGCCATGACCATGCCGCAGGAGAGGTCGACGCCCGCGGTGAGGATCACCAGCGTCTGCCCGATGGCGATCACGCCGACGACCATCACCTGCTGCAGGATCAGGGAGAAGTTGTCCCCCGTGAGGAACCGGTCGCTGCGCGTGGCGAAGAAGGCGCAGGCGACGAGGAGCGCGAGGAGGGGGCCGATCACCCCAGCCGCCGGAAGCCTCGTCAGGCGCGGGCGCTCTCCCGGAACCGCCGCCGCGCCCGTCATCTCACTTGCGACCGAAGCACGACTCCAGCCCGGCCTTCACGTCCCTGCTTTCGATGCCCGCGAGCGCCTTGCCGGCCACGAGCGCGACGCCCGTGTCGGTATACCCGCTCGGCTTCTTCCCCGTCTTGATGAACGCCGCTCCGGCGGCAACCCCGAGTTCGGCCATGCGGATCGGGTACTGCTGCGCCGTGGCCGCGATCACGCCGGCCCCCACATCGCGGACGCCCTGGCACCCGCCGTCCACCGACACGATCACCACCTGCTTCTCGCGCCCCTTGGCTGCAAGCGCCTTGTAGGCCCCGGCCGCCGTGGGTTCGTTGACCGTGTAGACGACATTGATGCCGGGGGCGCGTTGCAGGCAATTCTCCATCGCCGTCTGCCCCCTGGCCTGGTCGCCGTAGCTATCGGCCATGCACACGACCTCCGGCGGCTTGCCCAGCGTGTTCACCTTCGCGTCGGGGGCGGGGAGGCCAAAGCCCTTGAGGAAGCCATTGTGCCGCTGGGCGCCGACCGGATGCCCGGGGATGAGGTCCAGCGTGGCGATGCGTGGCTTCGCCGTGCCCAGCGCGGCGCGGGCGTACGCGCCGATCAGCGTTCCGGCGCGGTAGTTGTCGGTGGCAAAGAGGGCGTCGGTCGCATCCACCGGGTCGGCGGGGCTGTCGAGCGCGATCACGAGGACGCCGCGCGCCCGCGCCTTTCGAATCGAGGGCACGATGGCGCGCGAATCGCTCGGCGTGATCAGGATGACCTTCGCGCCCGCGGCGATCATGTTTTCCATCGCGGTCACCTGCCCCGCGTTGTCGCCATCGTTGCGGCCGGCGCCGCTCATCAGTTTCACGCCATGGGTGCGCGCCGCCGCCTGTGCCCCTTCGCGCATCCGCACGAAGAAGGGGTTGGTCTGCGTCTTGGTGATGAGGCCGATGATGGCCTCCTGTGCCTCCGTCGCACCGGGGAGGACCACAAGGGCGCAGCCAAGGACGAGGTGACGCAGTTGCATGTTCGGGCTCCCGGCGCGATAAGGACGTGGCGTTCGAGGCGCGGAGCGACGCGCTCATCGCCATTACGGTGCAATTGACGCCAACTCTTCAATGAAGCAAGAGCCCACGTTCCTCGCCTGTGGCGAAGCGCTGATGGACGTCTTCCTGCCGGACCCGCGCGTCGAGGACGCCACGGTCGATGTGCGAACCGGCGGGTCGCCATTCAACGTCGCCATCGGCCTCGCGCGCCTCTCGCAATCGGTTGCGTACCTCGGCGGCATTTCGCGCGACGCGATGGGTGAGCGGCTCCTGCGCACCCTCGAAGATGAAGGGGTCGACACGTCCCTCGTCGCACGCACCCACGCTCCCACGACGCAGAGCCTGGTTGGCGTCGATCGCGAGGGTATGCCAAGCTACGAGTTTCGTGGCGAGGCGGGCCCGTCGAAGCGAACTGCCCTGATCCCAGAAGTTCGTCGCTCCGGCGAAGCATGCCCGGCAGGAGTAAGCCGGGGGCCGGAGCCCCGTGTCGTTTGCCGAAGTGCCCATGACAACGCCACTGGGCACGCTGCTTTCGCAGGTGCGGCGGGCTACAAAAGAGCACGGGAAGCACGCAACAGCTCGTGCCTCCCGTGCCTCTCGTTCTGCTCGTGATTCTCGTACTTCTGCTGCTGGAGGTCTAGAAGTTCGGGTTCGTCTCGATCTCCGAGAGCGGCGTGGAGAAGCAGAGATCACGCCCGGCCATTGACTCGATCGCGCTGAGCGTGCCAGGGCGGTTGAGCGCCGCCCAGCGACGGAAGTCGCCAAGGCGTCGCGCTTCCATCCACAGCTCAATGCCGCGCTCGCGCTTGAGCGCGATCCACGCATCCTCGGCGGTGGTCGCCGTGACCGTCGGGACGCCAACGTTGGTGCGACGCGCGTTGATGAGCGTCATCGCGCCAGCGATGTCGCCGCCAATGAGCTTCACCTCGGCCTCGATCAGGCGCATCTCCCAACCCGATGCCAGGTTGATGGGCGACGCCTGCGCGGGGAACTTGGTCTGGAAGTACCAGCGCACGCGCCCGAGGTTGCCGACGGCCGCGTCACCCACGAGCTGCGTGGCGTTGCTGTCGAAAGGCACGCGTGCGTCCCGCGTGGTCTTGCGATAGTTCTCCATCCACGTGTTCCAGATAGTGTGGGCCCGATACGGCTGGTTGGCCGATGCCCAGAAGATGCGGTTGTACTGGTCGAGGTCCGTCGTGAAGTACGGCATGCGGTACACGAACGCGTTGTTCGACACCGTCGCGGCATCGGCAGCAGCACCCGCCGTGTTGTTGCGGAGCAGGCGGACCTGCGCGCGACCCGCTGTGGCCGCGCTCACCAGGTTGGCATTGTTTGCCGCCCCCGCGACCGTCATCGCGTCGGTGAACGCCGCCTCGGCGCGCTCGAGATAGATCGTGGACGCGACCTTCGGCCCACCATCGATGACGCCGTCGCAGAAGTTCTCGAAAAGCAACTTGTTCGCGAAGCCCGTCCAGATGAGCGCCTGTGCCACGTTCACGTTGTTGCTCGCCGCGGTTCCGAGGATCCGCTTGGACTCCGACACCGCATTCTCCCCCGTCCAGCGGGCGCGCTGCGAGAAATCCCACCAGGTGCCGCCATCGTCCGCGGCGAGCTTGCCCGACTGTTGCTGCACGGAAATGCCGAACGCCGCGGTGGAGCCGGCGGGATGGATCTCGCGCGCCGCGGCGGCGGAGGTGTACGCGACCCAGTTCAGCGCTTCGGCGAGGTCGCGACCGGCCCCATTCACGAGGGCAACGATCGCGGTCGCCGTGCCGAGTTCTTCGGCCTGGATCGGGCCGGGATTGGTGACTGCGAGCTCGCATCCCGAAAGGACGGCGAGCCCGAGGGCCCCCACCGTCGTGGCGGTGCGCGAGATCGTCCGGGAAATCGTCATGGTCATTGGCGGATTCCTCAGAACGAGACGCGGAGGGAGGTCAGGAAGACGGCGGGCGCGGGGATGTGCTCGGAGATGTAGCGCACCGTCGCGTTGAAGCCGTCGTTGCCGGACATTTCGGGGTCGAAGATCGGCATTCCCTTGTTGGACCTGAAGATGTTCTGGGCCGAGAACACGAGGAAGCTGCTCGTCGTGCGCGGGATCAGGCGGCCCAGGGGGATCGTGGCGGTGATGTCACGCACCTTGAAGAAGTCGGCCTTGAAGATGAACATGTCGTTCCGGGCGTTTGCCGGGACGCACATGAGGGTCTCCTTCACCGTCAGCGGCTGGCTCGCGGCCTGCTTGTCATAGGTGTCGAAGCACGTCGGCCACTTGACCGAGCGCGAGATCGCCTGGAAGGAGGCGTCTTCGTTGATGTAGGCTCCGGACTGGTACTCGCCGCGGGCCGCGATCGTGATGTTCTTCCACGTGCGCACGTTGATCGAACCGCCGATGATCTTCGTCGGCTGGCTCGGGCCGAAAGTATAGTTCGAGACGGTGTCGCTCCCCGCCACGCCCGTGCCCGTCGGCACGAGCTTGTCCGGATTCCGAATGAGCTTGCCGCGCACGACCGGCGCGGGCTGTCCTTCGATCACCCAGCCGAAATTCCCGACCGTGAATGCCGGAGCGCCGCCCAGGCTGATGACATTGCTCTGGTTCGTGCTGAAGTTCAGTCCGGCGTTGATGCCGAGCAGCGGGCGATCCCACAGCGACGCGTTGATCGACGCCTCGATCCCCGACTTCTCCATTTCGCCCACGTTCCTCAGCGTGTTCTGGAGGAAGCCTTCGGTGGGGATCGAACGCACGCTGAAGATCGCGTCCGTGGTCTTGGCGTTGAAATACGTGAAGTCGACGGTGAGCCGGCCGTCCAACAGGGTTTCGTCGAAGCCGAGTTCGAGTTCCGTGGTGCGCTCCGGGCCGAGGTCAGGGTTGCCGAAGTTCGCAGGCCGCACGGCGACCGCGCCGCCCCAGCCGATCTGGTTGAACGTCCGCACCGAAGCGAAGGCTCCGGGGGCGCGACCGGCGGCGCCATACGCAGCCCGCAGCTTGAGCGTGCCGAGTGCGGGCTTCCAGAAGCCTTCTTCGCTGATCACCCACGACGCGCTGGCCTTGGGATACACCTGGAACCCGAAGTCCTCGCCGAAGGCGCTGTTGCCGTCGATGCGGGCGCCGGCCGTGATGAAGTAGCGGTCCTTGAATCCGAACAGCGTCTGGCCGAACGCACCACCGGTGATCACCCGCTGGCGGTTCTCATCGGCGTTCTTGAGTCCACCGCTGGCCACCGTCGGGGGAGAGGGCGTGGCGAAGTTCTCCGAGAAGGCCACCGCATCACCAACCAGGGAGTTCACGTACTGCGTCCCGGCCGACGCCGTCACCTTGAGGTCGTTGGTCAGGTTGAAGTCGTAGCTGTTCACCCAGTCCGTGCTGAGCGTGATGTTCGACCAGCGCTGGTTCTGGATGACGCCTAACGGCACGGCGGGGAAGCCGAACGGGCGCAGGTTGCGGTTCTCGACTGCGGCGCGATCGAAGCCCACGGTGAAGCGGCTCGAGAAGTTCGCGAACGGCGTCGCGGTCAGCGTCGTGCCGAGGATCAGCCGGTCGATGTTGCTCTTGAGGTCCTGCTCGTACACGCGGCGGATCGTATCCGCGTTCGCGCTGCCGAAGTAGTTGCGGTCCTGACGGAACGCGTTGAGCGTGACGCCCTGCGCGTTGTTGCCTGCGGGCGTCTGCTGGATCAGGCTGTTGTTGTACGAGCTGTTCCAGCTCATCGACACCTTCCGGAAGGGCAGGAAGTCGACGTTGGTGCGGATCAGGTACTTGCGATCGCGATCGTTCGCGAGCACGCCCTCGGTGTTGTCCGCGCCGCCGGACACCAGGTAGCGCAGGTTGTCCCCCGGGCCGCCGGACACCTGGGCGCTCCCACCGAAGCGCGCGCCTTTGCGGAGGAACGGATCCATGTAGAGGAGCGGGACGTCATCGGTGCCGAACTTCTGCAGTTCGTTGTATCCGGTGTTGAACTGTGCATTCCACTTGGCGGCCCCCGCCGTGCCGCGCTTGGTGAAGATCTGGATGACGCCGGCTGCGGCGTCCGTGCCGAACAACGTGGCGGCGGCAGCGCCCTTGACGACTTCGATACGCTCGATGTCGTCGGGATTGATGTCATTGATCGGACTGCCGTACGCGTTGGCTCCGCGCTGCGTCGTGCCGGTGAAGATGCCGTTGCGCGGATATTCGTCGCTCCGTGTGCGGACACCGTCCACGTAGATCAGCGGCTGGTTCGACAGCGCCACGCTGGTCGTGCCGCGGAGTCGGATGGCCGAACCGGCGCCGGAGTTGCCGGTGCCGCCCGCGATGCTGACGCCAGCGAGACGACCGGTGAGGAGTTGGGACACGTTGGTCGTGACTTCAGGCGCGTCGGAGACCTTGACCTGGCCGATCGAGTTGCCGACTTCTCGCTTGCGCGCCGACCCGGCGGTCCCCGTCACGACGACTTCGTCGAGGGAGACCGGGGCGGTGTTCAGCACGTAGTCCACCGTGACCGTGGCGCCCGAGGCGACTTCCACCGACTTCTCAATCGGCTGGTACCCGAGGGCTCGAATGCGGACCGTGTGGGTGCCGGCGGGCACGGTGCCAAAGGTGTAGCGGCCGTCAGAGCCGGTGGCCCCACCGAGGCGCGTGCCGACGATGAAGACCTGCGCCGCGGCGACCGGGGCGCCGGCCGTTGAGCTGGTGACCGTGCCCCGGATCGTGGCCGTTCCTTGTGCCCACAGCGGCGGGGGTGTGTAGACCATCGCCATGGCGACGGCGAGACTGCTGATGATCAGACGACGGCTTGACGACATCACATCCTCCGGAGGGGTGGGAAGGGTCGCGTGGGTGGGAACTACACTGGCCAACGAAGCACCCAACTGGTCGCAGCGTCAAGAAGCGCGCGCCCTGCAACGCAGGTCGGGACCCGGTGCCTTGGGCCAGTGCCGGGGGCGTCCCACCGGCTGCCCAAACGACCACTCCCAGCGCGCCGCCGTGAGCGATCAAGGCAGCCTGACTGCTTTGATGTGCCTTTCTCGCAATGCAGGACAGTTGGAGACCGCGCGTCCTGGCGTGGACGAGTAGGCCGCTGACGTTCCACGTCAGGGTCGCCCAGGCAGTATCCGCCTTCATCACCCCTCAGGAGAATCCCATGCACCGAACCGCCCTGCGTCGCGCCCTCGCGGTCTTCGCGTCCCTCGCGATCGCCTCACCTGTCCTGGCCCAGGCGAGTGGGGGGGAGAGTCTGTTCAAGCTCGGATATATGGACATCGGCCCCACCGTCGGTTTCGGCGGGATCGGCAGTGCCGGCATCGCCTTCGGCGGCCGCTTCGAGCGGGCCATCAAGCAGCTCCCCGACCTGGGTAACGGTGTGCTCGGCATCGAGGCCAGCATCGACGTCTGGAACTACAACGACAACATCGTCAACAGCGCGTACGACTACCGCTGGATCTCCCTCGGCGTGACCGCTAACTACCACTTCCAGGTCAAGAGCAATCCCAAAGTCGACCCGTTCCTCGGGCTCGGCCTTGGCAACAGCATGCTCAGTACCGACGCCCCGGGGGACTACAGCACCGGCATCTACTTCATCGGCCGCGCGGGCATCCGGTATTTCTACAAGCCGCGTCTCGCGCTGTACGCTGACGCCGGCGCTGGCGCGTCCACGCTCAACGTCGGGGTGACGTTCGGGATTGGGAAATAACCGCGTTCCGCCCGCTTTTCGCCCGTCGCCTGAGAAGGCGGCGGGCGTATCGCTTTCCAGGTGCGTCTGGCATGCAGATGGCAGATGGTAGATGGCCGTGAAAGGCGTCTGGCGTTGAAAGCTGGGCTGCCTCCTGCTTGCGAGGAAACGGAACGGTTGGAGAGGAATCGATGACGCGTGCGGCCTGCGGTTCGCATACCGTGCGGCATGCCGCTCAACATCGCTGAGGGTTCGGAACGGTCATCGAGCCGGCAATTCGCGCACGCCCTCCAGATCGCGATCGGCAGCGCCCCATGAACTCGACTACCAGCTGCTCCCGGCCCGCGACCTCGGCACACTCGACCCGGCAGAGCATGCCCGCCTCGAAGCACGAGTCTCGGAGGTAACCCGCATGCTCGTGGGCCTTCGGAGAAAAGTCATAGAGAACGCCGAGTAGCAAGTATTCATGCTGAGAGTTTCCTGCCATCTGCCATCTACCATCTGCCGTCCGCGACGCGGGCCGCCAGATCCGTGAGGCGGACGGCAGTGAGGAAAGGCAGTCCCCGTTTGTCGCGTCGCGACTAGTTTCCCGTCATGCTGATGGTCGACATCGCCGGCGCGCAGCCCCTCGTCGCAGCGCTGGCCGGTGCACTTGGAGCAGCCGCGCTGGGTCCGCTCCTCATGCGGGCGCTCCCCTTCGAGCGGAAGGCGTTTCTCGGGACGATGGGCGCCATCGCGTCTGGCGTCATGCTCGGTGCGGCGTACCTCATCATGGCCACCAGCATGGAGTCGTGGCCCGGAATTACGCCGCTGGCGGCGGTGATCACCGTGCCCATCATCTTCGTCGCGCACCGCTCGATGCGCCGGCGTCCTCCGCTGGAGATGGTCTCGCGGCGCATGGCGCTCCTGCACGGCATTCCTGAAGGCCTGGCGCTGGGCACCGCACTCGCCGCGCAGGTGACGCTCGGTCCGTGGGTCGGCCTGACGATCGCGCTGCACAACCTGGCTGAGGGTGCGCTGTTCGATGCCAGGGCCGAGGTGCCCGGGACCGCGCAATCGCTGGCCCGGGCGAGCTACCTCGCCTTCATCGACAAGTTGCCGCAGGCGGTGTTCGCGTTAGGCGCATGGCTGCTGGTGCAGGTCCTCCCGGTGGCCACGGCCCCCCTCTTCGCCAGCGCATTCGCCGGCCTCGTGTACCTCGTGATCGCCGAGTTGCTCCTGGAGGCGTACGAACGGATCGGGCGCGTCGGCGTGGCGCTCACGGTGATGGCGGCAGGTGCCGTGGTCGCCGCGCTCGGGGGACGCTGAGTGGCCGACATCGTACGCGCATGGTTCGGCGTCCAGTCGATGGACGCATTCCACGCCGCGCTCGCGGTGTTCCTGGCCGCGCTGTGGACGGCGATCGCCACCGGGTTCGGCGCGATCCCGTTCGCCTTCGTCAAGAACATGTCGGCCCGCGCGATGGGACTGGCCAACGCTCTCGCCGCAGGACTCATGCTCGGCGCGAGTTTCGGGCTTGTCGCCGAGGGCGCGCGGCACGGGATCTGGCAGACGGTCGGCGGGGCGGCCACCGGGCTGGTCTTCATCCTCCTCACGCAACGCTACCTCGCGCATCACGACGTGTCCTTCGGGGACATCCAGGGCGCCAGCGCACGCAAGATGCTCCTCATCGTGGTCGTGATGACGGTGCACTCCTTTGCCGAGGGGGTTGCCGTGGGCGTGTCGTTCGGCGGCGGCGCGTCACTGGCGTCGGCGATCACGATCGCCATCGCCGTGCACAACATCCCCGAAGGCCTCGCGATCAGTGCCGTGCTGCGACCGCGGGGCGCCAGCCTCCTCGCCTGCGCCGGGTGGAGCATCTTCTCGTCACTGCCCCAGCCACTGATGGCCGTCCCGGCCTACCTGTTCGTCGAGCGCTTCGAGCGGGCGTTGCCGTTCGGCGTGGGCTTTGCGGCGGGGGCGATGGTTTACGTCGTGCTCGTCGAACTCCTCCCCGAGGCCTACGAGGCCGAGGGCGAACGGCAAGGCGCCGAGCCGGCGTGGTCACCCATGAGCGCCATCGCGGCGACGGTCACCTTGAGCCTCGTCGGCATGCTCCTCTTCCAGCGCGCCCTCGCCTAACGACTCACCGGGGTGAGGCGCCAGAGCCCGGTGAGCATGTCACTCGCCCAGAGTGCCCCGTTGGCGAGCTGCACGCCCCAGATGTAGACGGGCGACCCCTGGTCGAGCAGCCCGACCGATCGGGAACGCCCCATCAGCCCGAGGTTGCAGCGACCATCGGCCGCCTTCTGGGCGGCGGTGCACGACGAGAGGTCGCCGCGCACGTCGAGCACCTGGACGCCCCCGTTGTAGTAGGCGGCGTACAGGAATCCATTCGCCTCATCGAGCGCAAAGTTGTGCGCGCCGGCGCCGGGCACGTTGTAGAACGCCACCTCGCGCGGCGCGCTCATCGTCGAGATGTCCACGACGTGGATGTCGCCCGACGAGGACGTGTACAGCGAGGCCGGCCCTTCCTCGCCGACGAACGCGTAGGTCTTGCGACCGGTCGACGGATCGTGGAACCACCAGGCGTTGTGCGCCTTGCCGCCGACCGTCACCACGCGCCCGATCTCGACGGGCGCCTGCAGCGTACCGCTCCGGCCGCCCCCGCCGATGTCGTACATCACCAACCCGTTGTTCCACTGCGCCGTGAACAGCACGCCATCGCGCACGAAGGCGTCGTGGATGAATGAGCCGGTGATATCGATCGTGGTCACCTCGCGCGGCGCCGTGGCGTCGCCGAGGTCGACGATCATGAGGCGCGGCGGCGTGGAACTCCCGGGATTCGTCGACAGGAACGCCGTGAGTCGCCCACCGATTGTTTGCAGCTCCGCCGTGTGGATGCCGTTGGTGATCCTGGGCGACGTGAACGTCGAAAGGAGGCGCGGCCGCGCAGGATCGGAGAGGTCGTACGTGACCAGCGATCCCGGTCCCGGCTCGGTGGGCACCACGAGATACTTCCCGTCCGCCGACACCTGCACGTCACCGACCGTCGTGGCCCCCGCGACCTTCACCGAATCGAGGAGCACCGGTGTGCTCGCGCGCACGTCCCACACGTTGATGACGTTGCCCGGGGCGCCGACGCCGTTCTGGAGGCGCGCTCCCCACGTCGTCGTGTAACCGTAGTTCCCATGCACCCACAGCTCGGCGGTGTACCGGGAGAGGATCGTGCCCTTGCCCGACACGGTCAGCCGGGTGGACGCGGGCGTGTTGTCCGTTGGGTCCGTGCTGTCGTTGTCGCACGCTCCCAGCGAGAGCAGGGCGGTGCACAGCGAAGCAAGCGAGCGAGTGACTTGGATCATTGGGACGATGGTGGTCCGCGATCAGCGATTGGTGCCGTACCGGCCAAAGCGCGCGCGCATCGGCCCGACGTGCAACCGGACTCCAGCTGACAGGCTCCAGACGTGATCAGCACCGAACAGTTCCACGGGATCGAGCGGCGTGGGGACCCTCGTGGCCCGCGGCACATGATAGCCCACTTCCACGAAGGGACGACCCATCAAGGCCCCTCGACCCCAGCCTGCATGTGACAGGGCGACCGTGGCATTGGTCCATCGCGTGCGGCCGAGGATGTTGAAGTCGAGCAGGGG